>JAPLHI010000050.1 GCA_026389695.1 Chloroflexota bacterium | reverse complement strand
CGTTTCGGTGACCGCCACGGGCACAGTCTTGAGCGGAAGGGCAAAGATGATGGCGATGATTGCCAGCGGAGAAAGCGCGGCGATGATAAATTTCCAGTTTTTTTGAAAAAACGCTTTGCTTTTATTCATTTTATCCCCCTTCCCGTGGCTGATTTTGCCGGAATAAAAAAGGAAGTTGATTTAAGTTTAATCATAATGAGATGACGGGGCAAATACAGGACTGTTAGAGGGTATCCAATTGACTTGTATTACAGGCAGATTTAAACTTGTATCTATTAAACAGGATTAATGCCAATATGAAATGTCCGTCGTGTAAAAGCACCGCGATTGTAATCGAGTATGAAAAGATAGAGCTGGATTACTGCGCTGGCTGCGGTGGGTTGTGGTTCGATAAGGGGGAGCTGGAACTGCTGCTGGATAGCATCGAGCAGGGTACAGCCAGGAAATATGTCGCAGATATGTTAGCTCAGCCGGAAGCCGAGACCCGGGAAGAAAAACGCAAATGCCCCATCTGCAACCGGGCCATGAAAAAAACGTTAATAGGTGGAAACGCAAAGATAATGATAGATGCGTGCAGCCTGGGCCACGGTTTATGGTTCGACGGCGGCGAGCTGAACCAATTGCTGGACTGCATAGGTGCCGATGCATCCCTACCGGAAAGCGCCAGAGACAGGGTAACAGCATATTTAAATGACGTATTTAAATTCAGACCGGATAAAAAGTAAGGAATTTTCTGAGGAGGTGAAGCAATCATGATGATTGCAGGACTGGTAATCATAGGTATCATCATCTTACTGGCACTGGTTTTCATAGGCATATATAACGGCCTGGTGGGATTGCGCAACCAGGTCAAGAACGCCTGGGCGCAGATCGATGTGCAGTTAAAGCGAAGGCACGACCTGATTCCCAACCTGGTGGAAACCGTGAAGGGTTATATGCAACATGAAAGGGGGACCATGGAGGCCGTGACCAATGCCAGGACATCGGCGGTTAAAGCCGTGGATAGCGGCGTGGCGGCACAGGCAAAGGCGGAAGGAGAACTGAGCCAGGCGCTGGGGAGATTATTCGCTGTGGCGGAAAATTATCCCGATCTGAAAGCCAACCAGAATTTCCTGGCTTTGCAGGAAGAACTGACAACTACGGAAAATAAGATCAGCTTCGCCCGCCAGTTCTATAACGACTCAGTGATGAAATATAACAATCAGACCCAGATGTTCCCCTCGAACGTCATCGCATCCATGAGCGGATTTAAGGCAGGGGAATTCTTCGAAGTCGCTGTCCCGGAAGAACGGGAAGCGCCTAAAGTAAGCTTCAGTTAATCGTTACCTGACATGTGGGAACAGATCAAGGATAACCAGCTCCGGTCCGGTATATTGGTGGTCACCATGGGAATTTTACTGCTCATGGTGGGCAGCCTGCTGGGCTATGCGTTGCTGGGCGACTGGACCTTCGGACTGGTTATCGCGCTGTTAATCTGGTTCGTAATGACGCTGGTGGCCTATTTTCAGGGAGATAACATACTGCTGTCCCTGGCGAAGGCTAAGAAAATAGGTCCCGACGATGTGCCCCGGCTGTACAACGTGGTGGAAGAGATGAAAATAGCCTCCGGGGCCGAAAAAATGCCGGATATTTACCTGATCGACGATCCCGCTTTGAATGCCTTTGCCACGGGACGCGATAAGAACAAAATTTCCGTGGCCATCACCTCGGGTTTGCTGGAGAAGCTCAAGCGCGATGAACTGCAGGGAGTTATCGGGCATGAGATGGCGCATATTAAAAACCGCGATGTGCTGCTGATGGCACTGTGCGGTGTGCTGCTGGGTACGATCGTGATACTGGCCTGGTACGGGTCACGGTTCATGTTATTCGGCGGAATGGGCGGCACGAGGAGGAGCTCGTCGTCGGGAGGGGGAGCTGCCCAGTTAATCATCATCATCGTAGCCATCGTCCTCATGATCCTGGCGCCCATCATGGCGCAGCTGATCTATTATGCCGTCTCGCGTAAACGGGAATACCTGGCGGATGCGTCGTCGGCTTTATACACCAGGTATCCGGAGGGGCTGGCCTCCGCGCTGGAAAAGATCGCGGCTTCGACAGACTCTTTAAAGTCGGCTAATAACGCTACGGCGCCGATGTATATCATCAATCCTTTCCGCAAGCAGGGCCGGGCTGCGGAGGACCTCACCAGCACACACCCGCCCATCTCGGAGAGGATACGCGTGCTGCGCACCATGTCGGGGAACTATTCGCTGGCTAACTATGACAGCGCGTTCAGCCAGGTTCATAAGGGGGGAGGCAATATAATTCCGGCATCGGCTATGGCCGGCGTTGCGGCTGTTGCACCGGCTGCAGCGGTTGTCGCCGCTCAAGCCGCCGGTCCGGTTGAAGATATTGCCGATCGAAAAGGAAGAGTGCGCGAGACCACGGATGCACTGTGGAAATTGAATGACTATAGGCCCGTTACCTGCGACTGCGGCACCAAATTCAAGATACCTCCCGATTTCACGGGCAAATCCTTCCAATGCCCGCACTGCGGCAGAATTAATAGTTTGAATTAAAGCTTGCCGCGGAAAATTAGACTACGATGGCCGAGGGGTTGGGTTGGAAGGGGTGGATCCTCAGGTAATGTGAGTAGAGGAAAGGGTAGTTGGTTCTGAGGTGCTGCATATAAGCCAGCCACTGAACGACCAGATACTGGTAAGCCCGCTTAATATCCAGCGCAATGTGAATCAAGTCTGTATCCGGCAAATTATCCAGGGAGGGGCGCGTTTCGAGCTCTTCGGTTAAATGAAAAACCGCCAGTAACAGGTCGGTGAAGCTTTCGTGCTCCAGAAGATTGGGATTTTCAATCAGCGCCAGTAAAAAAGACCGCTTCGAGATTAGAAACGACTTCAACTGCGGCAGGTCTATTTTGTCAAAGCCCGTTTGATTGTCCTGGCGCACGTAATTGATGGCCCTTTTAAAATCGATATCCTTCCAGTTAGCGCGCACGTTGATATTATTGATGATCTCCTCTTTCTTATCGGAGGCATCAATGAGTACCGATGAAAGTTTGTTGCCGACCTCCGAGAAGAAGGCGCCCACAACCATATTGAGCTTCTGGAATTTCTCCTCTTTTTCACGCTGGGCCAGTATGCGCTCCAAGACTATGCCGACGATGAGAACCTGCAGGGGCAAGAAAGCCAGGTCCTGAAATAAATAAAATAGATTATCACGCAGGTCGCCGAAGATGAGGTAGTCGATAATAAATAAGACGATAGAAATAAAGATCAACGCGCAGGCAAGTACTATATAGTAGCGGCGACTATTCATGGTATTGGCATAAAAATATCGTTCAATAGTTATTATAGAGGATCAGGCAAAATAAAAGGAAAACAAATATAAAACGTAATTCTCCATGTTATGCGCAGCATCAGCGCATTTTATTTTTAAACAGCGGCGAGATTTCTTTAAACTCGGATGTGCCCGCCTTTTGCAACAATTGAAATACGAGTATCTCGGTGGTAGTCACGGTTACCCCCGCGTGTTCAAGATAACTGAGCGACCTGATCCAATCGTTTTTAAATCTCGAGCAGACAGCGTCGTCAACCACATGCACAAGGTAGCCATTGCTTACCAGGTCAATGGCCGTCTGTAAGACGCAGACATGCGCTTCTATGCCGGCGATGATGATATAGTTGCGGGCTGATTTTTGCAGGGCTACCTGGATAGCCGGGTCTTTCCAGCAGCTGAAGCTGAGCTTTTCCATGGGTTGATACAGATCACCCAGCGCTTTGCGGACCGTTTCTACGGTTAAACCGAGGCCCTGCTTATACTGTTCGGTGACGATGACGGGTATACCAAGAACTTTGCTTGCTGAGATGAGCAGGCCGATATTACTCTCGACATGTTCATAGACGTCTTTTTTCATGGCCACCGCCAGGCTGACCTGCGTATCTACCAACAAAAACAACGAATTTTGCGCCGTAATTTGATACTGCACCATAGCAGATGCCTCCCCCGGTTTTAAATAATCAGCATGATGTTACAGACGGCACGCCATTAATGTCAATACGCATACTTGTCAGCGACATTTTATTTAAGCTATCATTCATCTGAATGGCTGGTTGAGGGATGCTACAAGCGGCTGATATGAAGGAGGATATGAAATGAACGTGGAACACGTGCCGGGTAAAAAAGCGGGGAACATCATGTTGTATGCTCTGAGCACCTGTATATGGTGCAAGAAGACCAAGCAGCTTCTGTCCGATCTGGGAGTGGAATACGGTTACGTCTTTGTAGATCTATTAAAAGCTGACGAAAAAGAACAGGTTATGCGGGTGGTGGAAAAATGGAATCCCGATTGCTCTTTTCCCACTCTGGTGATCAATGATAATAAATGTATCGTCGGATTTAAGGAGTCCGAGATCAAGGGGGCTTTGAAGCTGTGATCGAGGAAGTTGCTGTAACTCAGGAAGAGATCGAGCGGTCTTACACCAGGTTCAAGAAGGACGCCGATAGCGGTGGCTATCATTTGAACCCGGATATGGAGTTCACCAAAGGCCTGATCAACGGCTTGCTCGTCAATGAGAAAAGGTACGGTTACCAGTCGTGCCCCTGTCGCCTGGCCGGCGGCAATAAGGAGGACGACCTGGACATTATCTGCCCCTGTGATTACCGGGACCAGGATGTTGACGAATACGGGGCGTGCTACTGCGCATTATACGTGTCCCAGAAGGTCCTCGATGGAGCGCAGGAAGTGAAGTCCATCCCCGAGAGGCGTCCGCCGCGATCTGTGCGGAAGAAAGCCGCTGCGGCTCCGGCAGGGATAACTATGAGCAGTTTACCTTTACCCAATGTGTGTGGCTACTTGTGTGCCAGGGACGGACCGCCGGAAATCTGCCCGGTATGTAAAGCCAGGAAAGACAGGTTCGAAAGATTCATCTGATTTGTATCTCAGCCTCTTAATTGCATTGCGCATATCATGCTTGCTGCGTGTGTATAATAACCTGAATGCAAAGTAAATTAAGTTTGTCTCAGAGATTCCAGCTGGTTAGGATCGGTTGGCTGCAACGTCAGGGGTCGATATATTTCCCGTTCTGGGATATGGTCTTCAAATACCCTTTTTTAGTGTTGTTTAACTCCATACTGCTTGCCAAATCGAAACTGTTCAACACCTGCATCGTGCATACCATCGGCGATAGCCATGCCAAACCCTTCATCTTCCGCTGGCCGTTCCTGGTGCATCATATTTCACAGGCTACCGCCCATAACATCATCAAGGAAAACAGCACCACCGGCTCAGCTATGTATTTGAAGCTGTTTCTATCGAAGGTGGATAAGAGGAGGGACGTTGTATTTATGATCTTCGGCGAGATAGACGCGCGCGTACATATCTATTTAAAGTATGGGCAAAGCGGCAAAACGATCAGCATCGATACGCTGATTGATGATACGGTGGCGAGGTACGGTGAGGCTATTAAAAACATCAAAGACGGTGGGTTTGCTGTGTGTGTTCACGGCATTCCTCCGGCGGCGAGCAAGGAGTTTATCACAGCATTACCTTTTGCCGGCAAACCCCGCGAACGCAGTGTGATCGCCAGAAAATTCAACGAGAAATTGAAGTCGTTTTGCGAGTCTATAGCCGTTCCGTATATCGATATTCAGGCTGTGGCGTCCGATGAGGACGGCTTTATAAGTAAGTATTACCTGGCCGATGAGGTTCACTGTAACAGCAGGATCGTGCCCTATGTGCGAAAAGCTATAGCAATGGCGTTTGAGGGTACCAGGAAGTTCTCCTGACATGTCCGGTCGCTAAGGCAGTTATGCAGACGGTTGACCGGAGAAGTTCCACCTTAACCCGGTCCACGTATACAGCGATCTACTGCATTTTGAGCAAAGAATCTGTTTCTCGGTTTTGCTGAACTGTTCCCGGGCTTTCACCAGCTTTCTGCATGAAGGGCAATAAATTTTCTTGACGGCTATCTGCATCTACATCTCCTTATTAGCGCAAACTGATATATTGTACCACTCCGGGAAAATATGTATCAGTCCCGTTAAGCAGAACAGGATAGAGACGGGATATAAAGAAAACCCCCGCAGCGACCAAAGCCACTACGGGGGTTAGTATCGGTATGATTAAGTTTTAGTCCGTGATACCGGCTATCTTTTTAACCAGTTTTTTCTTGGACTCGATGTCGTACTGGGTGGTGATGGCGATTTGTTCCATAACGGGTGAGCCGCCGCCGTGGTAGCCGCCAACCAGATGAATGCCGCCGCTGGCTGAGCAAAGCGCGTCACCAACGTACATCCAGAATTTGATGGCGTTTTCAACTTTGATATCGGGGTTGCGCATGGTGTATTTCTCCAGGAGCGCTTTGGTATCGGGATTCAAGAAATCATTCTCATGGGGGAAGGTTGCCGGGATGCCGCCTGCGATATCGCACATTATTTCCGCTTCACGGTAGACATTTTCACCGGTGAGGCAGCGTCCCACGTTGCAGTAGATGGAGTTGGGTATGTAGCTGCCCGGTCCGTAGGGAACAAAGCCTGTGCCCGGCATGTAGACCTCGGGTTTACCCAGCTCGGAGGCCGTGAAACCGGCAGCATAGCCGAGCTCGGTTACCATGATGAGCTCTGCCAGTTTTTCTCTGATATGGCTGGCCTTGTGCACACCGTTGTATTCAGCGGCCAGAGCTGCCGTGCCAATGGTGACATCGCCGATGGCCGGTTTGCATCCGGAATAGCTGTGGCGGTGGAACAGCGCGAAGAGCAGTGCGCCGACAGCGCCGTGAGTGGTCTCTCCGGCGAGGAAGACCCTCTCCCAGGGTATGAAGCACTTGTCAAAGATGGTGTAGGAATCGGTGGCGCCGGGCATGAAGCCCCTCTTGAAATGCTTGCGCTCACGCAGGTTATGGATGGTGACAACCTGCTTGACGCCTTCCCAATCACCGGGGACGGAAAAGGCAACTGCCCAGTCCTTTTCTTCAGGAAGGAGCGCGCGGGTGGGGACGACTATGATTTCGTCGGCCACCGATGCCTCGGAGTTGTGGACTTTACAGCCCTGGACCACGATGCCGTCGCTCTTCCTTTCGATGATCCTGACGTAGGCATCCGGGTC
>JAPLHI010000045.1 GCA_026389695.1 Chloroflexota bacterium | reverse complement strand
CTAACTGCAGTGGTAAAGATTTCGCTTAAATGGTGGAATATAAGGGGTTCCACCTCCTTTTATGTTACCAAACAGCCGGTTTTTCTCATTGTGACCGATGCTGAAAAAAGCAGGGCTTTTAGCGTAACAGGCGAGGAAGTTTCCCTGGACAGCTTGGAAACCCAATATCCGGAATTATCCTTCATAAAAGAGGCGGGTTAAACTCCTCGTGTGAGGAAGCGCCAAAACTTTCCGGCGGATGCGGATTAATATCCTCGGAGCTAACCCTGTTGGCTACCACAGGCGCATTTACCATTTGCCGGCGCCGCGCCGGTTTGTTTCTTTTGGGTCGTTTGTAGCTGCTGGTCCACAATCCCGTAAAAAACTTGGTATCCAGCGGATGTAGATTGTCCGCGATGGTTAGCAGGTCTTTCGAGACGGCATGTTCGAAATACGCGACCTCCACATGCTTGCCCATATTTTTCACTACTTGCAGGGTGTAGCTGAAGTCGGCGTCACCGCTGACGAGAATAGCAATATCATAAGAATTATTAGCTGCGAAATAGAGCAAATCCGTAGCCAGCATCACATCAATGCCCTTTTCTACCGGTATACCCTGCGCCAGCTTGGTTGTACCAAGCCTCAATTCCAGGTATTGTGTCTTACGCAGGGTATCCAGGAAATCGCCCTGTTCACGTGTACCCTCCACACGTTGTGACGGGTCCTGCAATACGTTGTAATAGTATGTCCTGATCAATCGTCTGGTGCCGCAGAGCTTACGCGCGAACTCGGCAAAATTGAGGTCATACCTTTTGAAATTGTTTTTCAAAGAATGGTAAAGATTGCTACCATCGATGAATATAGCAACCCTGTCGTTCATTAATCCCTCCTCATAACACACATAATATTCGTTTAATTATTCAATCTATTATAATTGAATGGGCTAAAAATTATTTTCCATGTCAGGTATAAATCTTATTTACCCGCTATTTTCTCTGTCTTATACCAGAGTTTCTGGCCATCCGAAATAAATTCCACCGTCCCGCACTTGCTCGTGATAAAAACACGGTTCATCCCGATCCATTCATTCAGCCTGTCAAGGACTTCCCGGTGCGGATGGCCGAACCTGTTTTGCTCGCCCGCGGAGATAACGGCCGCTGAAGGACGGACTATGGCAAGAAAATCATCGGAAGTTGAGTTACGGCTGCCATGATGAGCTACTTTCAAAATATCGCTTCTCAGGCTGGCCCTGTTTTCCATCAGGTATCTCTCCGCGTCTCTTTCGATGTCCGAGGTGAAGAGGAAGCTTACACTGTTCCAGCTCAGTCTCAGAGCCAGCGAATTATTATTGATATCGTCCGCAGTGCCCGTGAGCATGGTAACCGGTGGAGTTAATATCATCAGCCTGCCGCCGCGTCCCAGCGATATCTCCTGCCCCGCGTGCGCCGTTACTGTTTTTAGTGATTTCATTTCAACCAGCTTATCCAACTCTTCATAAAAAACAGAGTGGGGCGGCAGGGGAGATAGCACCAGTTTTTTGACTTCACAGGTCTGGATAATTTGAAGTGAGCCCGAGGTGTGGTCGGACTGGGGTTGAGTGAGTATGAGCAAATCTATCTTCCTGTCCCAGAAGGGCAGGCTTTTGCCGAGTTGCACGGCAGCCGATTTGGGGTCGGGCCCGGTGTCTATGAGAACATTCTGCCCCTCAGGTGTTCGTATTAAAATGGATTCTCCCTGGCCGACATCGAAGACGCTTACGTGCAGCTTGCCGTCGGGCAGGCCGGCGAAGCCAATCCAGATGAAAATATTTGCTATCAGCAATATAACCAGGATGTAAACGCCGTAACTTTTCAAAGGCCTGGCTCTTATCGAATTGAAAATGGACATCGACTCTGAAACAGAAGATTTAAGGAACTCAGAAATGCGTGGATAGTTCTGCAGGATCAGGATGATGGTTGCCAGTATGATGTAATACAGGATCACCTGCCATAACTGGAGGTTGATATTCTGTATAAATACGAGGGGCAGGGCGCTGAAAATTTGTATGATCAGCAGGAAATAACTGAGGAAAAGCCAGGCTAACAGGCCCATCAACCAGCCCAGCGGCTGCCAGATCAGGCCTGCCGCAGCGGTCAATATTGAGGCGACTATGATGGCGGCGAACGACGGCATGGCGAAGAAGGTGGCCGGCATACTGACCAGCGAAAACTGGTGAAAATTTATGGCTATCACCGGCCAGGTGGCCAGGACTGCGGCCAGAGTGCTGCCGAATCCGATGATTACCAGATTTTTCACAGAGTACAGGGGATGATCAGCCACGCTCGAAAATCTATTAAAGTACGGCAGTATTAGCGCCAGCCCGAGCATGGACAGGGCGCTAAGTTGGAAGCTGGTATCCCGGAGGATTCCCGGTTCTATGCCAACCATTAAAGCCGCTGTAAGAGCGAGGGCAGCTATAGAGTTTCGCTGACGGCCTACAAGTTCAGCTATCAGGAAAACACTGCCCATAACGGCCGCCCGCACTACCGTTGCAGGCATGCCGGTGAGAAGGGTATATAGCCATATCAACGACAATGAAAGCCATATATAGAGTTTATTTTTACGGCCGAAGAGCAGGATGGCTGCGGTAACTATCATGCCCAGTATGATGGTGAGGTTAAGGCCGGAGATAGCAAGGAGATGTGTGGTGCCGGTATAGTAGAATGATTGCATCAGGTCGGCCGGGATATTACCTCTAAGGCCGAGCAGGATGGCCTGGGCCAGCGAACTCTGCGGTTCCGGCATTGACATGGACAGGCTTTGCGCCAGTTTATCCCGAAGGTCATAAATCCAGGATAACGGCATGAATCCCTTACTGCGCTCCAGTAAAACAGTTTTGGGGTAATTCATAATTGAATAGATACCCTGATTGGCAAGGTAATTCTTATAGTCAAAATCATCAAACTGCTGGGGCGTTTCAAGCTCGCCTATGAGACGCAGAACATCGCCGTAGCGGATCTCCTTATAAAATGGCAACCTCACGAGGACATCTCCCCTGACGGCTGAGGCAGCATCATTGACAGCGATATTGTCCGCTGAGAGACGGAAAGAAATTGACGAATTTTTGATTTCAGGTGCGCCGGATACCATACCCTGTACCTGTAATGTACCTTTTTCGTTATAATACTGAAGCTGAGCGTTATCCAGCGGTTGAACCGTGGATTGATATCTTAATGCCCCGCCGATGACGGCAAGATAACAGAAAGCGGAGAGCAATAAGATTTTCCTGTAACGTGGAAGAAAAATTACTGGAACTATGAGTGTAAGACTAAGGGCCAGCAGCCATGCAGGCAAAGCTATAATTGATCCAGCGAAAATACCCGTCAGCCATGAAATACTGAGATAAAGAAGGGGCATGGGGAATTAATCCTCCAGGCTGACGAAGTCCTTGATTTTTTCCAGGATAGAATTGCCAAAACCTTCAATTTTTCGCAGGTCATCGATATTGCGGAACGGGCCGTTCTTGTTGCGATAGTCAATGATCGCCATGGCTTTACCTTCGCCGATTCCGGGCAATGCTTGTAGCAACCACGCTTCAGCGCGATTCAGGTTGACTTTCTGCGGCTGAATTGACCCACCCTTTAGCGGGATGTGGATTTTAATCTTGCTCAGGTCGGCGTTGTCCGAAACTCCCGCCGATTCAACAATCGTCGAGAGCGTATCATCGCCTTTAAGTGGATAAATACCCGGCCTGGCGACCGCTCCGCCGATGTATATTTCACCTCTGGCAGCATACTCAGGGGAATCCCGTAACGTTATTTCAACCGGTTGGAGTTGAGATAGTCTGAAGGCCAGAAAAACGATGCCTGTAATGAGACTGACAGCCAGGACCGCCGCGATGATAAGCCAGTATTTTTCAAGGAAACTGGACATAATACCACTCCCGCTTATATAATTTACGCCCTCCCGAATGTTAGAATTGTAACACATATGGAAAATACTAAGACGATCACTGTAAATAAAAATGCTTACCATGATTATCACATCCTGGAGAGCTATGAGGCCGGCATTGTCTTGAAAGGCTCTGAAATCAAGTCGATCAGGGCAGGCCGGGTAAATATCAGGGATGCTTATGCCAGGTCGGATAACGGTGAGTTGTGGCTGCATAATTCACATATAGCCGCTTACCAGGCAGCGTCTCATGATACACACCAGCCTGACAGGCGGCGTAAGTTACTCATGCATCATAAACAGATTGCTGAGCTGGCCGCACAGACGGACCAGAAAGGTTTGACTTTGGTGCCGTTACGGTTATATATTAAGAATGGAGTTGCTAAACTCGAGCTGGGCCTGGGCCGTGGCAAGCGACAGTTCGATAAGCGTGCAGTTATCGCGAAGAGGGAAACCGAGCGCGAAGTCGAAAGGGCGATGAAACGCAGGCCCGGATGAGTACTTTACTAACTAAATAATCATGGGGGCGCGTGGCTTCGACAGGGAAGAGCCTACAGTACGGCAGGCCGAGGCGCCATCTACCTCGTAAATCAGGTGGCAAAATACAACTGCCAACGAAGCAGTTCCAGTAGCAGCCTAAATAGGCCGCTCGTCCAACCCGGCCCCGTCCCGGCGGGTTGGGATTGGGCGACGAAATGCCGGGGTGCAACAGTCCCGATGCTGATGAGGATTGTCTAAGATTTATCAGCTGGCCCGCTTAAACTCCGCCTGTAGAGGTTAAGCAGGCGACATTAAAGTGCAGACTAAGCCTGTAGAAGTGCTGGCAACTTTTTTCTGGACGGGGAGTTCGACCCTCCCTCGCCTCCACCAGGAAATCAAGCGGGTTTTTTATTTACAAGAAACCCGCTTTTTATTTGTAGTTAATGCAAAGGTCTAATTATCAGTAGATGGGGAATTACAGGCAGTGACAATCTGTAGTAAGAAAAATAGTTTTATTGAAAATTGAATTACTGATTACCCAGTCCATGTTGTATAGCTATAACCGCTGCCTGTGTTCGGTCGGAAACGTTCAGTTTTACCAGGATCGAACTCACATGATTTCGCACTGTGCCCTCGGACAGGGAAAGCCTGGCTGCAATGTCTGCGTTACTTAAACCTTCCATACGGGTGCAGTGAAGTTAGATACCTGCATTATGTTTTGTATTCAGGTATTGATTCGTGAGGTAATTAATTATAAAATGTGCACTTGCGAAGGTGGTTGTCTGTATAATAGCTGTGGAAGGTTAGAAGATGCATGTAATTTTTCTCTTTGTACTGTGGGTTATCCTGGCGATAATGCAAATAGTACTTTCGGGGTCCGACGCTATAGAGACATTGTTAATGGACGGCCTGATAATTATGGTTGGACTTGGTGGCCTGTACTCTTTCATCGGCCATTTGTTTTTCTCTGGAAAAGTGGCCGTTTCAATCGGATGGCCGCAGGGTAACCCGTTCCAGTCTGAAGTCGCCATGGCTAATCTTGCCATAGGTGTACTGGGGATATTGTCTTACTGGATCCATTATTATTTCTGGATTGCTACTGTCGTTGCATTCTCAGTGTTTATGCTTGGCACTGCATGCATACATATTAGAGATATGCGGAAGTCGAAGAATTTCACTACGGGTAATGCCGGGCCGGTATTCTTTGCCGATATCGGCATGCCTCTGATTCTTATTATCCTGCTTGTAATTTATATTAGACCAACTCGCATTCAGTAACCCGGCATTTAGGACTTATTTCAGGCTGTCCAGTATCATCTCACCTGCAATCCTGGCTGCTTTTCCTGCCGGTGCGCGGCATTTTTTAATGGCATCGGCCTTCACGAATTCCTTCTGGTCGTTGGGATCGGTGAGGTTATAGCTCCTGCCAAATATATGATGCTGGACGTCGCGACAATTACAGCTCCCGAATTCCTCTTCGAATCGTTTGCATAACTTACGTGCCGCGCTGGTTGTGCGTTGGACCGCCGCAAAATCCTCCGGTTTCTCGCGTCCGAAGGCCAGGCCAAGCGCCATAATAGCCGCCACGACTGCTCCGCACGTTTCACCCCTGAGTGCGATACCGGGCATAGCCGTAGCCGCTTTTAAAGTACAGGAATCTCCCAGATTAAATTGCTCCTGGAGCGCCAACAGCGTACCTTGCGCGCAGCTTCCAAAAAGCTCCTCATAATCTCCGGCTTTCTGCTCAAGTTGATTTAAACGCTCTTCTTTAGTTGGCTCAACCACCATTTATTTATCCTCCATCTCAACTCTGAAGCGGCAGCATTTATCGCCCTTGGTGAGCAATTTAGTGAACCCTTTTGTTTTAAACTTTGGGTTTAATGCCTGTGCCATACCTTTGAGAGATTCGCCCATTAACACTTCACATAGCTCGGGCGCCTTTGACCACTGCCTGGTAACCGGGCATGTATAAAGCTCTTTTTCGAAAGCCTTGGGTGTGTTTTCAATATAGCCGTTCCAGAAATTGGCAAATGTATCATCTATGAGGTCATGCACCTTGGGAAGACCCAGGCAATCCTTGAAATCTTCCGGTTTGCTGCCTGTTAGCGACATCCACATTGCAGCACCTTTCTTGCCTTGTTTTCGATACTCTTCCTTGAGCCTCTCGACGAATTTCTCGCCTCCGACCTCTTTGCCTACGTTATACAGCACCACCATCTGCCTTGCCAGAGACTCAGTCCAGTTCTTATAGCGTTTCCCCATTTCCTCTTCGCTGATCGGGTATTTTTCGTATTCCGGTGTTTCCTTCATTTCATCACCTCAATATTATTGATAACTTAGTTTATCCCAAGAAAGGACAGGTCACAATCTTCATAGGAAAACTATCCGTTGAAGCGCAAATATAGGAATAAAGTCCTATTTTGTATTTTGTGGAACAAAACTGGTAAACCTTTTTCTTGCAGATGCCGTTTTCATATACATAAAAAAGAAAAAAGAGTTAGGAGGGTGAAATGAAAAAGGTAACGATTCTCGGATTGATTTTAGTTTTAGCTTTTCTTGTTCCCGGTATGACCTCATGTACGAGTGGTACAACAGACACCGGCACAGCAACTTATACTACTTCGGCTGCGGCTACACCTGTTGTAATTACTAAAACTGTACCTGTTCCGTTACCGGATCCTGATCCTAAAGTAGTCGTGGTTAAACAGCCGGTATACACTCCACCCGCGCCGGCACATCCTGCCTGGCACTGGCATTGGCCGTGGCATCCACATCCGTAACCCAGGTTAGATTGTGACACGATAAACGGAAGCCGATACTTCGGCTTCCGTTTACTTTATATGTAATGGGCGGCTAATTATGCGGCATAATGTGGATACCCCAGTAACCGAGATATGCAAAAAGTATGTGTTTGGGAAGCCTGCCTGCCGCACCGATGAGGATAAACTTCCAGATCGGGTACTTGAGCACACCTGCGGCGATGCCGGCCAGATCGAATAGAGGATTAGGCAGTAAGGCGAGTAAAAAGATGGTAAGGGTTCCCCATTTTGACATCCACCCCACCACTCTCTCGTAGGATTTCGTATCAGGTATGGCCATACGGCCGCTGTAGCCCAGCAGGTAGCCGGTTGACTCTCCTATTGACGCTCCTATGCCTGAAGCTATTCCAATAAATAAGGGATCCCATGCGCTGATGGAGATTGCACCGATGACAGATGTGATTGCCAGCCCGGGGATAGGTATGATAAGCGTGGCCGAGGCAGCCAACGATATGAGGAAAATGGCAAGATATTTCAATCCCCAATACTTAGCCAGTACGATGGCAAATTCTCGAATATTATCTTTTTGCCAGATTAAAATAGTTACCAGCAGGAGAACAAACAGCAGGGAGGATAATTGGAGAGCCCTATCTCTATTCCAGAATGATTTTGTCTGATTATCCTGTTGTTCAGGTTCACGCTCTTTCAAAAACTTTCCCCTTTTCTTTGATGAACATTACCAGAACTGTACCAACTATGAAATATAGTATACAGGCAATAAGCATTATGGTATAACCAAAGCCTGCGGATTGCATATTGAAATGATCAATGACCGGGCCGATGAGCCGTGCCAGCGCTCCTGATCCTGCCGATGCAATATTGGTCAGCCCGAGGTAACGCGCAGCTTCTGAGGAAGGTACAAGGTCGGTACCCAGTGCCCAGTTAGTGCTCATGAAAGAGCCACCGGCCACGCCAAGAAACCCACCGGAAACAAGTACGCCGGATGAGTCTTTGGTGAGTAGTAAAACAATTATCCCGGCAATTCCGAAAATGCTTGAAAGCAATATAACGGGCTTCCGTCCTATTTTGTCAGAAAGATGGCCCGCCGGATATGCAGTTATTAGCAGGAGTATGCCTGTAACCATCGTTAGACTGCCTGCCATACTTACTGCATCAGGAATCTTTACAACGTCCTGAAGATAATACAGAGCAAAACCCTGCAGCGTACCGAAAGCCATGAGAATAAACAGGCGTGAGGTAATAAAAATAAGGAATCTCCTATCTGCTCTAATGTTTAAGATATAGGATCGGAATATGTCCGAGGGGTGGAAACGGTGTCTGGTAGATGCGGCCGGTAATTCTTTTATCGTAATCAACATTAAGATAACGGCTATAAGAATCAGCGAAGCCAGTAAACCGAGTGTGAACCATAGGTAGCTGCTTTCATGGCCGGATGCATAACTGTTCATCAAAGGCGCGACTACAATTCCAAGAAGGATGGCACCGGAAAATACCTCTATACATGTCTTTACACCTGCCGCGATGCCCCGTTTTTGCAAGGATACAAGATCAGGTATCAGGCCGATATTTGCTCCCTGGCCTATGTTCGAAACTAATTGCAGTATGCAATACGATATAAAGAGTATGCTATAACTCCAGGCCAGACCGATGGATGGCAGAACGAGGATTGTAAGCATGCCCCCGATAAATATGAAAGGCATGCGTTTCCCCAGCTTAAAGCCGGAGCAATCGCTCAATGCTCCTGACACCGGCTGGACCAGCACGGCGATAATGAGCCCGCAAAAGGTGAGAATACCCAGATAAGAGTTTTTCTCTGCTGAGGGAACCATGTTGAGCAGCAGAACAGGTATAATGATCGTATGTAGACTTTGCCACAGGGTTGCCTGTGAGGCACCGAAGAGGCTGATATAGACATATTCAACCGGACGTGTAACCAGCCCAGGCAGCATTCTTGCTATTTTCAAATCATCTCGCAAACACAATCAATGACTATATTATATTTTGGGAAGCAGGTCAGCGTATTTCTCCGTCCGGCTCAAACCGGCCTCCGATTGTATCAACCATGTCATCCAACAAAGCTCTATAGCTCTATAGCCTAACTTCGGGGCGATTTTTTCCACAAAGATCACAAAATCAATATCGTTTGCAGGTCGTCGGACACCCGCTTTATCCAAAATTTCGTAGATGACCTTTTTAACGATTTTGTCCGGCATCACGGTATCCACACCACCCATCATCCTGAGGTACTGGTAGGTATTGATCCCTACACCTCCTATACTGCCCACGGGGTCTTTCTCCCAATCTATTAGTCTGGCATTTTTCGCCCAATATATTAGCGCCGATTTGTCGTCCATCCGATACTTTTTCTTCAAGTGAGATAAATAAAACGCTATTTCTTTAGCCACTTTCCATGAACGGCTGTTCTTCCATATTTCCTTCAGTTTTTCATCGGTGGCTTTAATCAAGGCTTCCATAGTGACTATTTCCCCGGTTTCGATGAATCTTTGTCTAAAAAGCTCGACTCTTGGCACGACCGACTGGAAATAATTGAGACCGATGGAATCAAATGCGGCGTCGATAACCATTAATAAGGCATTGCCATGCCAGCGGGCGCTCGCCAGGCAACGGTCACAGTGCTCATGAACCATGGGTGCCTGCCTCATATAGCTATCTACAATTTTTTTAAAAACTGACAGGTTTTTATTAGTACTCATACATGTATGATATTATCGGAGATGTAGCTACTTAATCAGTATAATTGTGGTTGAAACCACGCCCACTATTATAACCACAGTCCATCGCAGCAATTTTGGTACTTAAGGGCAAAAAAATAGACGCCTAATTATACATCAAATATATTTGGCTTCTGCATTAAAACAGGTGTGCAAAATGTGTTGCATAATGATTGAGAGATAGTTTATTCTTTATACAGAGTAAACAAATTTTCAGGGTGAGGGGATAACATGTCCGGACATTCTAAGTGGGCACAGATCAAACGTCAAAAGGGTGTGGCCGACTCACGCCGCGGGGCCATGTTCACCAAGCTCACACGCGAAATTATTGTGGCGACACGGCAGGGCGGCCCGAATCCAGAGGGTAATTTCCGCCTGCGGCTGGCAATCCAGAAAGCCCGCGAGAGTAACATGCCCAAGGACAATATTGAGAGTGCCGTTAAAAAGGGCTCTGGAGCTGCAGAGGGCGCGGCGCTGCAAGAGATGATGCTGGAAGGCTATGGGCCAGCAGGTGTTGCTGTGATGCTTGAAGCCCTCTCCGATAACCGCAACCGCACAGTACAGGAAGTAAGGAGCACTTTTACCCGTTATAACGGAAGCATGGGTGAGTCCGGTTGCGTCTCATGGATATTTGAAAACCAGGGCGTGATAACAGTTGAGACTTCCGGTATCGATCCGGACGAATTATCGCTGTATGCTATTGATGCTGGCGCGACTGACGTTAAAGTAGAAAAGGGGTTGCTTGAAATATACACTGATACGCACGACTTCGAAATTGTGAAACAGGCCATTGAAAAGCGCAAGAAACCTGTGTCTGCAGAAGTGACAATGATACCCAAAAACACCGTTACATTGGCTGAGAAAGAGGCATTGTCCACCGTAAAGCTGCTGGAAAAACTGGAAGAGCTTGATGATGTACAGCGTGTCTTTTCCAATCTTGATTACAACGACGCCCTTATTGAAAAGCTGAAAGCAGAGGCTTGAGCTTAACCCGGCCTTCAATTTTTTCATGCCTAAACTTTATAAGGAATTAACCAGTTTTAACTGGTAATACTTATGAATTGTAAGGATAAAGTAGTGATATGAAAAACAAATATTCATTAATTCTAATTGCTCTTATTTTACTTGTCCCGGCTTTGATACCCTCATGTATGTGGCCGTTCCAGTCTTCGAGCCTGCCGACAATAAGTTCATTCACTGCCAGTCCTGCATCTGTGACTGCGGGCGGCTCGGTGGTACTCAGCTGGAATGTGTCCAGTGCGACTACAATAATTATAGATCAGGGTGTGGGCATTGTTGACACAACCGGCAGCGCTGCGGTGACACCTGCAACAACTACAACATATACGTTAACGGCAGTCAATGCATCAGGAGCCAATTCCAAGACAGCAGTTGTTACGGTAACGGGCACATCGGCCACCACCACGATTCCACCACCGGGACCGCCGTTAATCCAATATTTTACCGTCACTCCCACCGGCATCACGCCTAAAGGAACTGCAGTGCTATCCTGGAGCGTAGTCGGGGCTTCGTCGGTTACGATTGACAACGGCATTGGGAACGTAGCTCCTGCAAATACCAGGGCTGTCTCACCTAACTTCACTACGACTTATATGCTGACTGCTCTCAACCCAGCCGGTACTTCCCTGGGTTATGCAGTATTGACTGTTGCTTCTGCGAGCCCGCCTTCTACTACTGGACCTTCTAACAATAAAGATTGGTTAGGCAGCACTTACACTTATGAATATCATTACCCCGGATGTAGCATTGCCCAGAATATCCCGTTCCCGTCCAGAATATGGTTTGATACTGTTGCGCAAGCTAAAGCAGCAGGGTATCACGCCTGTCCGGTCTGTAAACCGCCAAAGTAAAACAGGAATATAGAGTGCGCATATTAGGTATTGATCCCGGTACTTTAAACATGGGATACGGAGTTGTGGAAGAAACCGGAGGTAACTGCATTTCCATGATCTGTTGTGGCGTTATATCCGTCCCGCAGAAGATACCTGTCGAGCAAAGACTTTGTTTGCTGCACGAAAAACTCAGCGGGATAATAGCGGAGTTCTATCCCGAAGAGGCAGCGGTGGAAGAGCCTTTTATTGCCGGTAACGTGCGTTCTGCATTAGCCATTGGGCGGGCACAGGCAGTGGCCATCCTGGCGGCAACTCAGGCGAAGCTGCCCGTATATCGCTACATGCCAACACAGATAAAACAGATGGTGACTAATTATGGCAGGAGCAGCAAAGACCAGGTGCAGCAGGTTGTAAAACTTCAGCTTGGAGTTACAGACCTACCGGAAGCCAGCGACGCGGCGGACGCACTGGCTGTTGCCATCTGCCATCTGAACCAGAGGCATCTCAACCAGATTTTATCCAGAGGATATTAAATTATGATTGCAGCAGTAGAAGGGAACATTGTCAGTAAAGGTACAAATTTTATTGTACTTAAGGTCGGGCCTCTGAACCTTATGATCAATGTACCTGGCTCTACAGTAAGCAAGCTGGGTCATGTTGGAAGCGCAGTACTGCTGCATACACATCTTTATGTTCGAGAGGACAATATCTCTCTCTATGGTTTTTCCTCACCGCAGGAACTGACACTTTTTAAGCAACTTATCACAGTTTCAGGTATAGGCCCCAAAGTAGCCCTATCTCTGCTGACAACTTTAAATGCCGAGCAGATTACATCCGCAATTAGGGGCAGTAATGCGGAGCTGCTCAGTCAGGTGCCGGGGATCGGTAAGAAGACAGCAGGGCGCATTATACTGGAGCTAAAAGGCAAGTTGGAAAAAGGCTGGGATGGAGAGATTATTTCCGCTATTGGCCAGGCGGACAGTGATGCTGTAGCTGCTTTAACTTCACTGGGCTATTCCATCAGGGAAGCCACACAGGCCCTCAGTAGTATTCCACATAAAGACGGGATGTTGCTTGAGGAGAAGGTCAGGCTGGCACTCCAACAGCTGGCATCAAAATAACAGCCATAACACAAATTCCAGTCTCCGGACAGTAGTTACATCCTGACTATTCAGAATTTGGTTTTTTGTGCCCGGAATTTATAATAGATAGACGATGTCTGAATTCAAAATTGTAGCTGATTTCGGAATGACCGGTGACCAGCCGCAGGCTGTGGATGAACTTGTGCGCGGAGTTGAGTCCGGATTTAAAAAGCAGACCCTTCTCGGTGTGACCGGCAGCGGCAAGACTTTTACCATGGCCAATGTCGTTCAAAGATTACAGCGCCCTACCCTGGTAATGTGCCACAACAAAACGCTGGCTGCTCAACTTGCGACAGAGTTTAAAGAATTTTTCCCGGGGAATGCCGTGGAGTACTTTGTCAGCTACTGTGATTACTATCAACCCGAAGCTTATATCCCCAAGACGGACACATATATTGAAAAAGATACTGATATTAACGAGGAAATCGATAAATTGCGCCATGCTGCCACCAGGGCACTCTTTACCAGGCGTGACGTGCTGATTGTGGCTTCCGTGTCATGCATTTATTCCCTGGGTGAACCAGAGGAGTACCAGAGCTTCGTCGTGACTATTAGTAAGGGTGAGAAAGTGACGCGGGATAAAATCGCCCGTCGTTTTGTGGACATGCAGTATGAAAGAAACGATTTTGATTTTCAACGCGGTCGTTTCCGCGTCAGGGGAGATACACTGGAGATACTGCCTTCGTACGAGGAAATCGCCTTGCGCATAGAATTCTGGGGTGATGTGATAGAAAGGATCGTGGAAGTAGACAGTCTGACGGGTGAAATGCTGGCGGAGAAAGAAAGTGTAGATATCTATCCGGCAAAACATTTTGTGACCTCACGGGACAAGCTGATGCTTGCCATGGAGGATATCAAAAAGGAAATGATGGAAAGGGTGGCTGAGCTTAACCGACAGGGGAAGTTACTTGAGGCAGCAAGGTTGGAGACACGAACCAACTATGATATGGAAATGCTCACTGAAATGGGATACTGCAGCGGTGTGGAAAACTACTCACGTCACCTGCAGCGCCGCACAGCGGGGAGCCCGCCATGGACACTGATCAACTATTTTCCTGAAGACTATCTGCTTTTTATCGATGAATCGCACATGACACTTCCACAGATACGTGGTATGCATGGGGGAGATATGAGCCGGAAAAAAACGCTGATAGACTACGGTTTCCGCTTGCCCTCCGCACTGGATAACCGGCCGCTTGAATTCAGCGAGTTTGAAAAACTGATTAACCATGCCATCTTTGTATCTGCAACTCCCGGCCCGTATGAATACAGGAACAGCCAGCAGATAGTAGAACAACTGGTGAGGCCTACGGGATTACTGGAACCCACCATAGAGATCAAGCAGACGAAGGGACAGATAGACGACCTGATCCATGAGATCAAGGTCAGGGTAGATAAAGGGGAACGATGTCTGGTTACTACGTTGACCAAGAAGATGGCGGAAGAGCTGGCTGATTACCTGCGGGAGATGGATGTCAAGACACATTACTTGCATTCCGAGGTGGATACATTGGAGCGTGTGGAGATTTTACGTGATTTAAGGCTCGGTGTTTACGATGTTGTGGTAGGGATCAATTTGCTGCGTGAGGGACTTGACCTGCCTGAGGTCAGCCTGGTGGCCATACTCGATGCTGATAAGGAAGGTTTTTTGAGATCCAAAGACGCTTTGATTCAGACTATGGGAAGAGCAGCGAGGCATATAGAAGGACATGTCATACTCTATGCCGACAAGATGACCGACTCCATGAAGAATGCCATTGATGAAACCTATCGCAGGCGCAAGATTCAGGAGACTTTCAACCGGGAGCAGGGCATAACACCGCAGGGCATTAAAAAGGCTATCAAGGATATTACCGAGCGGATTAAAATAGTAGCAGAAGAGCGAGCGAAGTACGAGGCAATTCCCGTGCCGCCTGACGAGATCGCCAGGCTGATTAAGAATCTTGAATCGCAAATGAAGAAGGCGGCTAAAAACCTGGAATTTGAAAAAGCAGCCCTGCTGCGTGACCGTATTGTCGAGTTAAGAAAAGACGAGGAACTATTTTCTCCATTCAGGAAAAAGAAGTAATCCGCCGGACTTGTAGCTACAATTAATAAAGTAATCATCAACAGGGAAGGAGGCATGAAATGGAAAAGCCGTGGAGATCATTAACTGCAGGAGTGCTTGATATTGTTGCAGGTGCAGGGATGCTGTTTGTGTGTTTCTGGCTCATTCTGGCAGGTGGAATCACCAGTGTTATTAGCGATGTCCCACAGTGGTTGCCCGGAATGATGTTCAGCATAGCGTCCACACTCGCTGTTGTAGCAATACTGGCAGGAATCGGTGGTATTTTCGCAATAAAGAGGAAGGTATGGGGACTAGCGCTGGCAGGCGCCATAGCCACCTTCATCTGCTGCTTCCTCTTCGGGATAATATCAATTATCCTGACTGCCATATCAAAGGACGAATTTAAGTAAACGCTATACTACATCGATGCTCAGCGGGAATTTGGACATGGCTTCACAACCGGTGGCAGTAATTAGTATAGGGTTTTCATAACGGAAACCTATGTTCTCCTCCGGACAGGCATACTGAACAGCACAGATAAGCATCTCGTTTTTCCTGTAAACGTGGTCGGGGTTGGTCCAATATTCGAAAGGTCCATCGTTGAGGCCTATGCGCCATTCATCGCCCATCATACCAATGCCGTGTTCGAAACCCGGGACCATATAATCCTGAAATCCCCCCTCCTCCGTAAAGGCGAGCATTTCATCCGCCAGCTTTGTCGGTGTTATTCCAGGTTTGTATGTTTTGAGACACAACTTAATAAGGTCGACAAAGTTCTTGGCGTGCCAGAGCTGCCTCCTCGTTGCTTTACCCAGGAAGTAGTTGTGGGAGTGGTCACCGAGCCCCAGTCTGAACATGGCATGCAGGTCGACCATCAGTGGTTCACCTGCTTTCAGTTTCCTTCTGCTGGCAGGGGTGCAGGCGCCGGCAGCAAGTCCGGTCCTGTAACCTGAAGCTATTTCATTGCCACCGGTGAAAGACCATTCCCACTCGCTTCCGACCTTCCGCATTGAGTAAGCCGCTAGGCCTCCAACCTCGGTCTCGGTCATACCGCGGTAGCCACCGTCTTTAATGGCGTCATATATCGCCCGGTGCCCGATATCTACAATGCGCGATGCTTCCCTGAAGCGGTTGATCGTGCCCTGATCCTTGATTATGGCAAGCTCGTCAATGATATCATGAGCGTTTTTGAAGCTGGCCTTGGGCATAGCTGCCTTAAGCATGACAAACTCAAATAGGGTAAGGTGACCTTCGGGGAGGTAAGTGCCCATGCCAGTTTCCATGCCGACTACACCCTTACCCCCTTTTAGATAAGGTTTAATAAGGTCAGCCAGAAGTGAAACCTGGTCCTGGCCTCCCATAGGCCCGTAACCCAGGATGTGGTCCTGGTCCAGCCAGGAATCATCGGCTACGCGGGCAGCATCTATAACGAATGTGATTGCAGTAGGTAATCCTTCAGGCGGTATCACAATATAGGAGCGCCATGGGCAGAAGGCGTCGAGCGTCCACGACATAGTACGCAGACGTGATCCAAGGTAGACATCTATCCCGTGCTTTACCATTCCTTTCTGAATGGCTTTGATTCTTTTGGGAAAGTCTATGAAATAAGGATTATCTTTAGTCAGCTTTTTATCAGTCATTTTTATCTTCTCCCGTTGCCTAATATTCTGTTGGCACGGTGGCAATTACCTCGTTAAGCCGGTCGACAGTAGGTGACAGCGTCAGAGCTTTGACCAGGTTACCTTTAAGGCTCATCTTGCCGGACATGAGAGCCGCGCGCGCTTTAAGCTCAGC
>JAPLHI010000053.1 GCA_026389695.1 Chloroflexota bacterium | reverse complement strand
GCATCCCGAATTCCCTGCCGGCGTCGCTGAGCCACCGCAAAGCAGTCTCCGCGCTTTTCTTATTACTACCGCCGAGTCCCTGGAAGGAGTGGACCGAGCTGCGGGGCTTGAAGATGCCTCCTCTGAGAACGTGAGCGCCGGCTTTCTTTACTTCTTCGGCAATACGGAACAACTGTTTTTTGTTCTCCACTGCACAGGGCCCGGCAATATATAGAGGTTCACCGTTGCCTACGGTTCTATCTCCTATCCGGATGTCCTTGCGGAAGCTGCCCGCCCCTTCGGCGGCCCTGCCGTATTCCCTGCTGATGAGCTTGTAAGGCGTATCGATTTTCAGGATTTCTTTAACGCCGGGCATAACGGCGAAATGATCGAAAGGTACCTTCCTTTCGTCACCGACTATCCCTATTACCGTTCTGAATTCGCCGCGTGAGACATCGGCTCTCAGGCCGTATTTAGCTATTTCCTTGATAACACGGCTCACCTGCTCTTCTGTGGAATCGACTTTCATGATCATCATTTTTAAACCTCCTTGAACTTTATAAAAAGAGAAGAACCCTCCGCCTGGAGGGTTCTTCTTGAATCTTTCTTATTTTCTTTTATTGATCAGGATCTATGTGTGTAGCAATTCCCCCCAAGCTTGGCATTGGGCATAAAAAAGTAATACCAGAAGTAGTAATACGCGTTGCGGGGAGCGCTATAACCTGTCATTTTCTATTTCATTACCTCAGTGATTTAAAAATATAACATATAACCGGGAAGCCGTCAATTTTGTTACGTAGTTCGGGTGAATATTTCTATTTGATTCCGGAGTAATGCGATAGGCCGTGGCGATTTATCAATTGAGATTGATTCTAAGGATTATTGCCATACATGCGATAGCAACCTCTGCCGGCATTTTTGGCATTGTACATGGCGGCATCGGAATTCTTCATCAGCGCTTCCAGATCGTCCCCATCTTCGGGGTAAACCGCGATACCGATGCTGGCAGAAACATTGAGAGCATGATCATCTATTACAAAAGGTTCATTAAAAGCAACCAGTATTTTATCCGCTATTCTGATTATATCCTCCGTATGGTTGATTTCCTGCAGCAACAGTAAAAACTCATCCCCGCCAATGCGGGCAACGGTATCACTGGAACGTACTATACTTGACAGGCGTTTACCCACAGATTTTAATAGCTGGTCTCCGGCGATGTGTCCCAGAGTATCGTTAACATTTTTGAATTTATCCACGTCAAGTGACAGCACAGCCATCACACTGTTATGGCGTTGAGCCTGGGCTATCCCAACTTCAAAGCGGTCGTTGAAGAGAACCCTGTTGGGCAGGCCGGTCAGGAAATCGTGCGTAGCCATTTCAGCGAGCTTCTGCTGCATTGCCATGCGCTCTGTAATGTCGCGCCCGATACTCCTGAATCCAATTATTTCGCCCCGCTCATTCTTGATGGCAGATATGGAATTTTCGGAATACCCTACCGCGCCGTCTTTGCGCATCACCCTGAAAGCAATACCTTTATTCGGGTTACCGCTGCGGTATACTTCCAGGTAGGCTTGAAACATCTTATCCCTGTCTTCCGGGTACACTATGTTGCGGGATAGCATTCCAATTGTCTCTTCCTGGGTATACATCATGTTGTGGCAAAAAGCATCGTTAACAAATGTATAATTTCCTTCGAGGTCAAGCTCAATATAGACATCTTCTATCTGCTCAAGTATCGTCCTGAACCTTTCTTCGGACCTGATTAAAGCCTCTTCCAGTTTTTTGCGCTCTGTGATATCGCGGTTGACACTCTTGAAACCAATGACCTCTCCTTTATCGTTTCTTAGAGGTGTGGCAGAGTTTTCCATGAAGCACAGGGTGCCGTCCTTGCGTATTAATTTACTGTTGAAGTTTTTTACGGGCTCACCAGTCCGGTACAGCGTATTATAGATTTTGAACAGGTCTTCAGGTGGAGTATAAGCTTTATAGTTGAGTCCGATCAGCTCTTCCCTGGGATAACCCATATTATGACAGGCCGCGTTATTAGCAAAGGTTATGGTACCGTTTAGATCGAGTTCAAAATACGAGTTTTGTATTTCCTCCAGCACCGTCCTGTAATTCTCCTCCGACTTCTTCAGCGCCTCTTCCAGTTGCATGCGCTCGGTGACATCGCGGCTGATACATTTGAAGCCGATGGCCTCTCCCTTTTCGTTTTTCAGCAGTGAGGCCGAGGTTTCCATAAAGCACAGCGTACCGTCCTTGCGAATCAGTTTATTGGCAGAGCCTATGTCGGGTTCACCTGTTCGATAGACAGTGTTATAAATGTTGAACATGGTTTTGATGTCTTCAGGGGGAGTATAAGTTCTGAAGTTCAGTCCGATTACCTCTTCTTTGGGATAACCCATGTTACGGCAGGCTGCATCGTTAGCGAATGTTATGGTACCGTTTAGATCGAGTTCAAAATACGAGTTTTGTATTTCCTCAAGTACGGTGCGGTAATTCTCCTCCGACCGTTTCAGCGCCTCTTCCAGTTGTATACGCTCGGTAACATCGCGGCTGACACAACGGAAACCGATTGGCTTCCCCCTTTCATTTTTCATGAGGGAGATCGCCGTCTCTACAGATACCTTGCTCCCGTTTTTCCGTTGTATTTTATAGGTGAAGCCTTTGTTCGGTATTCCCGTCCTGAATACCTCGTTAAAAGCCAGCTTGACAAGCTCAATATCTTCTTCAGCTATGAAATTACTGAAGTTCTTCCCGATGAATTCTTCTTGGCTGTACCCGAGGATGTACGGCGCTGCGTCGTTGGTAAACGTGAAATTGCCGGTAAGATCAACTTCGAAATAAGCCTCCTGCATCTCTTCCAGGATATTACGGTATCTTTCTTCCGAGCGGAGCAAAGCTTCTTCCAGTTTTTTACGCTCCGTGACATTACGTCCGACACACCTGAAGCCTGCTGCCTGCCCTTGATCATTTTTCAGCAGCGAGACTGATGTCTCACTGAACGTTATGCTGCCGTCCTTGTGCAGTATCCTGTGTGAGAAGCCTGAATTAGGTTCACCGGTTGTGAAAACCTTATTAAAGGTGAGGAAGACAGTGCTGCTATCTCCGGGAGGGGTTATCTTGTGGTAGCTCATGCCGGTTAATTCTTCAGCGGAGTAACCCAGGTTGAGGCAGGTTGCCTCATTAACGAACAACAGGTTGCCGGCGCGGTCGATTTCGAAGTAGGAATCCTGCATCTCCTGCAGGACCAGGCGGTATCTCTCCTTGGTACGCAGCAGCGCTTCTTCAAGACGTTTATGCTCGGTGATGTCTATGAAACTGCCCACGGCCGCCCGGTTTTTCATGTAGCTGCTGGTGGCTATCCGTTCCGAGACCCAGATGATTTCGCCATCCTTTTTGATAATCCGGTACTCATAAGGAACAGGATTCTTTTTGCTCTTTAAATTGCTGATGGCGTTCTTGCGGACAAAGTCCTGATCATCCTGATGAACTATTACCAGAGAATTCTTGCCCAGGAGATCTTCCCGGGAATACCCTGACAAATCTTCAAAATAGGAGTTGACATAAACAAATTTACCCTGCTGGACGATGTAAAGCCCGACTCCCAGGCTGCGCAGCAGTCCCCTGGTAATATCGGCTGAATCCTGGGATTTGACCAGGTTTTGCAGTTCTTGCCATTCGGTGGATTTGGGTCCCATAGTTATCCTAAACCTTCTCCCTACATGAGCCGGTATTAGATACGACCGGGTATGGTTTTGTGCACAAAGTGAATGTAAGCATCATTTTTAGTATTTAAAGACAACTGATAACATCAGTGAAGTGCTTATGGTCTTAATTGCGGGGTAAAACTGATCTTGCTGGATGCGAGCATCCTGTTCAGCTCGACTGCCGATAAGCGGTGCAATCTCTATATTGCGGCTCCTCATGTGCAGGTCAAAGAAGACCATTTTAGATATACTACAATACTGTTCGAAGTAATATTATAGCACAAGAGTCAATAGATTAAACCACTGCAGGGAGGTGCAGAGCAGGCTTTTTGGGAACTAATCTGAATAATGTTGAGCCGACCTACCGCTTCTACGGTGCCACTCTGGTGGAAAGGTCGAGCGATCTGGCATAGCTGTCCGCAATTTTACGGAAATGAAATCCGTAGATCGATAACGTTACTGACAGCGCTATCAGCCGCGGTCTTGTGAATACGGTCCACGCCAGCAGCTTCCAGAAATACATTCTGCCCCTTTCCCGGACACCCAAAACCCAGAAGGATCTGAGTAAAGCCCTGTAATGCATGATCTTCAACCTGGCTGCCCTCTGGGGTTTAGGCTTGTATTCTTTTAAGAAGGTTGTGATCCTTTCATAATACGGTTTGGGAGCGTAGATGGTGCTGACAACCTTTTTGTAACCGGCGGCGAGCGTATCAAATTTCATCTTGGGTACGAAGTTTATGGAAATGTCGGTATTATTGCCTGAGAAATCGCCTGTTAGCCGGTTCTCATTTTTCAGACGTTTATACAGGCGTGTGCCGTTAGGGGCGTGCAGCAAACCGACCATGGCGGTGACAACCCCGCTTTTCTGGATGAAGTTGATGATTTCCTGGAAGGTTGATTGGGTATCGCTGTCGAACCCGAGGATAAATCCTCCCTGCACCTCCAGCCCATAGTGCTGCAGCTTTTTAATTGCCGGTATCAGTTCCTCGCTCTTGTTCTGAGACTTACCGCATTCAACCAGGCTGGCCTCGTTGGGTGATTCGATACCTATAAAGACTACGTCGAAATTGGCCTTCACCATAAGCTGGATCAATTCATCATCATCGGCCAGATTGATAGATGTCTGGGTGTGGAAGGTGAACGGGTTGTTTTTCTTTTGCATCCACTCAATAATGGCGGGCAAAATCTCTGCCTTGAGTTTCTTTTTGTTGCCGATGAAGTTGTCATCCACAACGAAAACGCTCTCCCTCCAGCCGCTGTTATAGATCGCCTCCAGTTCGCGGATTACCTGCTCCTTATCTTTGGTCCTCGGCCGCCGGCCGTTGAGAACGACAATGTCGCAGAACTCGCAGTCGAAGGGACAACCACGGGAATATTGAAGCGCCATGGAAGAGTATTTCCGCATCTTGACGAGCTCCCACCTGGGTAGAGGTGTCGAGCTGATATCGGGCCGCTCGTCTGACGTATAAATATGCCTGGCGCATCCCTTTTCTAAATCTTCAAGGAAGAGAGGCAGGGTTACCTCGCCCTCGTTTAAGACAAGATGGTCCACACAATCGAAATCCTGGTACTGGGTGGTAAAGAGAGGGCCGCCTGCTACGATCCTGGCACCCAATTTTTTACATCTCTTAACGGTTTTTTTAGCGGACTCTTTCTGTACCACCATGGCACTGATAAATACGAGGTCCGCCCACTTGATGTCCTTATCTTTTAATTTTGACATATTCATATCAATCAGCTTGAGTTCGAAATCTTGGGGCAGCATAGCGGCAACGGTCAGCAGTCCCAGCGGCGGGAAGGCCGCTTTCTTGGAAATGAACTTTAAAGCGTGTTTGAAGCTCCAGAAGGTATCCGGATACTCCGGGTAAACCATTAATATTTTCAATTTAATCTCCTGAATTCCTCATTAAGCGATGATGATTCTGTAGACTGGATGAATCTACACAACGACATCAACAACCATGCATATAAGTGTATCACATCTACAAAACAGTCAATTTTTGGGGATTGGGGGTGCTTATGGTTTTGCCAGGCAGGCCCGTCCTCAACTCCCTATTTTTATCGCCGCTATTATAATAAAATATG
>JAPLHI010000210.1 GCA_026389695.1 Chloroflexota bacterium | reverse complement strand
TCTCACAGCCTACTGAAAAATTAATAGAAATGATTAAATCTATCGATGGTGTCGTTGATATCACCAGTACAAAGGATGCGACCGTAATTACTGCTACAGAGGATGTCAGTAAACGGGTTGAGGATGCAGTGTTAAATACTACCGGTTTAAAAGTCCAGATGAAGGTCGAGGAATTCGAATTAGAAAAAGTTTATATGGAATATTTTAAAGAGTCTTAATTATGACTGGCTTTAAAGAAGTCTTTTGGAAAGAACTGGCTGACAACTTCAATAGTAAGAGGTTTGTGATACTATTCATGCTGATCTACCTCGCAGGAATTGCGACGATCTATATTGCCGCACAGAACATCCGGAGCAGCGTCGGTGATTCTTCTGACTTTGTTTTTCTACGTCTTTTTATTGTCTCAGGAAGTAATATTCCCTTTTCATTTTTACTCTTCTTATCTATCTTTATACCCATTGTTGGTATCGCCTTAGGCTTTGACGCCATCAATAGTGAAAGGACAAGCGGCAATTTAAGCCGACTACTTACACAACCTTTATACCGTGATGACGTTATTAATGGAAAATTTCTTGCCGGGATTGTAATGCTGTCAATACTAATTATTAGTGTTGTCACTCTTGTTGCGGGATTGGGTCTTCGGATGATAGGTGTTCCGCCTGTAGCTGAGGAAGTTTTAAGGCTTTTTGTTTTTATATTCATAAGCATATTATACGGAGCTTTCTGGATGTCCCTTTCTATTTTGTTCTCAGTTTTATTCAGGAAGACAGCTACCTCTGCTTTAGCTTCAATCGCCGTATGGTTGTTTCTCTTCTTATTCATGACATTGATCGCCGGTTTAATTGCCAGCACTGTCATACCGGTTGATCAAAACTCAACAGTCGAACAAGTAGCCAGCTTTGATACTCTTTACAGAAACATTAGCAGGATATCTCCCGGTAATTTGTATGGTGAAAGCGTTCAGGCAATTTTGTTACCCCAAATGGGAAATACGAGTCCTACAATGATGATGATTGGTATTTATTCAGGATTGAATCCTGCACCTTTACCCATCAGCCAGAGCCTGATTATTGTATGGCCGCAACTGGTTAGTCTTGTGGCGTTAACGGCTATCTGTTTTGCAATAGCTTATATTAAATTTATGCGTGAAGAGATCCGGTCCACATAAAGGGTCTTTACTTCGCACGATATAGCAAAGATATTTTCCTGATATGTGACTTGCCTCTCAAGTCTATTACCAGTATCATCCTTTGAAATAAGCATTAAGGGAGATCTGCATGTTGCTTGAAACACTAACCGTAGGTTTTATTGCTACCAACTGTTATATTGTAGGTTCTGATATAACAAGAAATGGTATGATAATTGATCCGGGTGCTGAACCGAAATTAATATTAAAAACCGCGGCTCATTTAAATTTATCAATTTCTCTAATCGTCATTACTCATTCTCATTTTGATCATATTGGTGCAATTAAACCGGTTAAAGATGCGACGGGAGCCAGATTTGCGGTAGGCGCAAGCTCCTCAAAAACCACTCCTGGCGCTTTTGTAAAATTGATGGCAGCTATGTCCGGTCATTCTGCCACAGTGCCCGAACCGGATATTTTACTCAGGGACGGCGATAACATAGACATCGACGATTTACATTTCAAAGTACTATATACACCGGGACATAGCCCTGACGGAATAAGTATTTATGGACAAGGCGTTGTATTTAGCGGGGATACACTTTTCAACTATGGGGTGGGAAGGACAGATTTCCCGGGCTGCAGTGAAGCGCAACTCTTTACCAGTATTAAGAATAAAATATATACGCTTCCGGAGAATACAGTGGTGTATCCGGGTCATGGTCCTCAGACCACCATTGAGCATGAAAAAAGGGGCAATCCCTTTGTCAGGTGATTGCCCCTTTTATTTATTCGGGGGTAGTATTAGACAAAGATCGGGCAGAGTACCAGGGTGATGGTAGCAAGGAGCTTGACCAGCACGTGAAGTGATGGACCAGCCGTATCCTTGAACGGGTCACCGACGGTATCACCGACCACGGCAGCTTTATGAGCATCAGAGCCTTTGCCGAGGATATTGCCTTTATCGTCTTTAAGCTGATCGTCCTCAATCATCTTCTTGGCATTGTCCCAGGCGCCACCGCCGTTGTTCATGAAAGATGCGAGCATAATGCCTGAGATAGTACCGACCATCAGTAGTGCGGCTACCACCTGAGCGGCATCATAACCCTTGGACAGGTATTTAAAGAGTAAGCCAATAATTACAGGGGCCAGGACAGGTATAAGACCTGGAAGGATCATTTCCCTTAAACCTGCTTTAGCGGTGATATCAACGATCTCACCGTAGTCGGGTTTTTCAGTGCCAGCCATGAATGCCTGAAACAGCAGGAAGGCAGCCAGGCCGGCTGAGACCATGGCATAACCCTTGGTCAATGCCTTGGTAGTATTGCCGACTGCATCGAGCCTATCGGTGATCTTGCGGATCTCTTTGCCAGCACCGGCCATTTCATTGATGCCATTGGCGTTATCGGTGATGGGGCCAAAAGTATCCATAGAGAGGACGTAGGGACAGGTCATCAGCATGCCCATAGTAGCCACTGCGGTACCAAAGGCGCCGCCGCCTGGTACACCACTCATTTGGCCGAAGAAGTAGGCAAGGATAAGGGATGTGCCAATAACAATTGCGGTAGCGAAGGTGGTTTCAAGACCGACAGCCACGCCCATGACAATGTTGGTAGCTGGTCCAGTCTTGGAAGCTTCTGCGATATCTTTAACCGGCTTGTAACGGGACTCAGTGTAGTACTGCGTAACGAAAATGATAGCAATGCTGGCGACGATACCGACTATGCCGGCAGCGAACAGCCACCATATAGTAGGTCCACCGAATTTAGGATCATTGTATAGCATGAAGTAGACCGTTGTGGCCAGACCAACGATGGATAGGGCGATGGCTACAAAGTAGCCGCGGTTCAACGCGTTCATGGCATTCTCGTTTTCTTTTGCCTTTACGATCAGCAAGCCGATCATGCTGGCAATCATGCCGAAGCCGCGGACACAAAGCGGGAAAAGCACCCACGCAACATTCTGGGTAGCTAAATATGCAACTATACCTAGGATCATAGCGCCGATGTTTTCAGCGGCAGTTGATTCAAAGAGGTCAGCGCCACGACCGGCGCAGTCACCGACGTTATCACCAACCAGGTCGGCAATTACGGCGGCATTGCGCGGATCATCCTCAGGAATACCAGCCTCGACTTTGCCAACAAGGTCGGCGCCCATATCAGCAGCCTTGGTATAAATTCCACCGCCGAGCTGGGCAAAGAGTGCTACGAAGCTGGCGCCAAAACCAAAGCCAACGATGAGATGTGGTGATAGTTGGGGAGTGGTGGCTCCGCCAAAGGCAAAAAAGATTGTAGTAACACCAATCAGGCTTAACGCTGTGATCAGGAAACCCGATACGGCACCGCCATGAAGAGCGACCTTAACAGCCTCTGTCAAGTTCTTCTGGGCAGCGGCAGCACAGCGGACGTTGGATTTAACGGCGATGTACATGCCGATGAAGCCGGCTACGCCGGAGCAGATAGCGCCAACCAGGACGGCTATACCGGTGAATATGCCGATATTGATTGGGTTGTAGCCAGCTTTCTGCAATGCTTCCTCGGGCGGCAGGGCAGCGACTACAACACCGATAATGATGGCAACGACCACAGAGAAAATAGCGATAGTGCTATACTGTCTTTTAAGGAACGCCCACGCGCCTTCAAAGATCATGTCGCCAATTTCTTTCATTTGTGGCGTGCCCGTGGGGCGACGCATGATACTTACAATCAGCCATGCTGCAAATGCAAGTGTCAGCACACCGGCAACAGGAACGATCCAAAAGATCGGGGGAATTTGTACCATAGTACCTCCTTATTTGATATATTATGAATACGCGAGTTTACAAACGCGTACCCATCAAATCGGAAATTGTAGCAGTGGTGACGATGTAAGTCAAGCTAAATCTTATCAGTAAAATTGCTTAATTTATCGTCTAAAGTACTGATTTTCTGTAGTAAAGAATTATTATGCGTGGTGATGGTAAGTTCGCCCCGCGTCTTTTCCACTATCCCTCTTACGTTGTCGGTGTTGCGCCTAAGCCCATAAGTGATAGCATCAGGGAAATCCATTGTTACCAGTATGGTATAAATATGGTCCATAACGTTAAGGAAATCCTCCGAGCGCGAGAATTCTTTCTTACGTAAACTATCCAGCAAGTATCTCCTCAGTTCTCCCACAGACTCCGCCAGCCCGTTGAGAAAGGCAGGGTAGGGGATCCCCAGTTTATCCGGGTCAGGGATGTCTTGTTTAAAGACGATAGCGTAAGTAATAGAAGCTTCAGCATATTCCTTACATGCGTCAAGAAAATAATGTGCAAACAGTAAGTCCGCGTGATCTTTACCATATTTTCCCTGTGCTTCCTTAAGCAATATAGCTGCTGAGTCGATGAACTGGCATGCTTCACTTTTTTCTCTGCGATGCAATGCACGAATCGCCTTCGAACTGAAACGGATAATTTCGCGGCTGTTTTTCAGCAAAGATTCCCTGGCTGAATCCTTTTTTTCGAAGTTATCACGGATTCTCTCAGATAGGGCCTCTAGTTTTCTGGATATTCTTTCCTGACGTTTCAATTTTGCCCACCAACTTTTTTATTTCGGTGCCTATATTATCTTCTAGTATTAGACTGCTATCAACTGTGAAGGCAACAGCGCCTGCGATTAGCAAATCTGGGATATCTGTGAAATCTGCATCGATATTTACTGCGACAGCTATCCTTGAAGAGTATTGTGTGATCATACTGTATAAATGTTTTCGGGATTGTGATTTTCCACTGATGGATTGCGTATCAATACCTCTATCAATAAGTATGTAATCTATATCGCGTTGAATAGCTTTTCTAGCCTGCAAAGAGGTTCGAGCCTGACAACCTATCAGGGTATTATAATGCAATTGTTGCCTGAGTATTTGCACAGGAGTTGATAAGTCCTCCATGCAGAAGCAATCCGGATGACATATCAGTGCCAGATCAAGATGATCATGCAAAATAAGCAGCACATTTTTTTGAGCACATAGCTTTTTTATGTCGTCGAGTAAATCCAGCATCGCATGCTTTTTAACTGCACTCAATTCCCCCGTTAGCTCAACCGCGTTTGCTCCGCTCTGAACGATTTCGGCTACTAATGAAGTCAAATTGCGTGGTTCTATGTTGTGAAGATTAATCACTATGTGTAATCCTTTGAATCTTTCTAATATATCTTTTCGCAGCAATTTTATGGTTAATGTTTTTTCCAGCGTATAAATTGAATAGCGGGCATTTTTAATACTGGCAGAGATTCGCAAATATTTTAAATCCGGCAACTTGGCCAACTCTTCAATGACGCGCAATCCTTCTTGTACTCTCTTGGCATTAGCTTTTACCATCAAAGGCAGGTCATCATGTTTAACGGTTACATCGAAATTGGCTCCGATATCGCTGTCTGCCTGCCTTGAGAATATCAGTTCAGGGCTGAGTTTGTGGATTAAATGATTAATCTGGTGGCGTATTGACTTGAGTTGATGGCTGCTGTTTGCATCTTCAATTATAAAGCGGGCTACATCCTCTAATATACGCAGTCCTTCGCTTACCCGGTTAATATTGGCATCAATGATACGAAGAATCCGGGGATGCACTATTAAGATCCTTTAGAGATTCCGGAAGCTGTCCACCGCGAGCTGCCTCAATACTCTGTTTTATTTCGGAGGGTATTTCCATGTTCATGTCATTAAAGTGTTTTTCGAGATGTTTGCCTATATTTCCGGGGTCTTTATAATAATTCGAACTTGAAGAGCTCAAGCCAGATGAGGTATGAATAACAATGTTGGAAAAAATGCGCAACAACTTTTGTGTTCCACATATAGGACACGATGAGTTTGAGTCATAGGAAGCTACCTTCATAAATATGCTAACCTTTTTACTACAATGTTTACACCAGAACTCATAAGTCGGCATGCCAGGTCTCCGTATTTGATATTGAGTCTGGAGATGGTCGCTTATTCTCAATCTGTGGGGTAGGTTTTTCACCCCGCTCCATCCTTTCAATCGTTTCCTGGTATTCAGTCGCCACAGGCTCTCCGCCACTCATGCGTTTATTCCACTCTGCCAATGCTTTAGGATCATTATGCATCATACCTTTAACCAGTTGTGAATCAGAAAGAATACCATCATAAACATCTTTATATGATTTTTGCATGGAGAAAGAAGAAAATATTTTCTGCATGGAATCCTGGTTACATGTCGGGCAACGTGGAATTTCTCTGGTAAATTTAGCAGAGTACAAATCCATCTTCCGTCTGCAATTCCCACACCAGTACTCATAAATTGGCATAGCCTGCTCCTGATTATGAGATTGTAACACATGCAATTGAAGTTGTTAAAAAGTGTTGCTTTATTATTTTTAACAGTTACGCAATGTTCATGATCAATTGACACCCTATGTATTACTTTAATAAAATGCTGCGAGGAGTTTAAGCATGGATAGTAATCAAATTCGCGATGCCTTTTTAAATTTCTTTGCTGAAAAAGGCCATAAAATCATACCCAGTTCATCATTGATACCACACGGCGATCCCACGCTGCTACTTACCACGGCTGGTATGGTACAGATAAAGCCGTACTTTCTTGGATTAACAGTACCACCCAATCCCAGACTGGTATCCTGTCAGAAATGCTTCAGGACAACCGATGTTGATTCGGTCGGCGACAATAAACATTTAACCTTTTTTGAAATGCTGGGAAATTTTAGCGTTGGTGATTATTTTAAGAAAGAGGCCGTAGCGTGGGCCTGGGAATTTGTCGCTGAAAGATTAAAACTGCCACCTGAGAACCTCTGGGTCACCATTTTTTTGGATGACGACGAGGCATTTGATATCTGGCGGAGCATTAATTTCCCTGCTAATAAAATAGTGCGTCTTGGTGAAAAAGATAATTTCTGGGGTCCGGCGGGTGATTCCGGTCCTTGTGGCCCCTGCAGCGAAATTCATTATGATTTTGGTGATAAGTTTGGCTGCGGCAAACCGGGCTGTGGACCCGACTGTGGATGTGGAAGATTTTCTGAAATATGGAACCTGGTTTTCACAGAATATAATCAGGCGCCCGACGGCTCTCGAACTAAATTGCCTAAACCAAACATTGATACCGGTATGGGGCTTGAAAGAATTGTAGCTGCTGCACAAGGGGATCCTTCAGTCTATGATACTGACCTTTTTCAGCCGATGCTGAAGAAACTAACTCAATTAACCGGCAAAACCATGGGAAAAGATGAAATAGTAGACAAGTCGTTAAAAATTATTACTGAGCATAGCCGTGGCATCACGTTTCTCATAGCGGATGGTGTGTTACCTTCCAATGAAGGACGGGGTTATGTGCTCAGGAGAATCTTGAGGCGTGCTTGCTTCATGGGACATAAATTGGGAGTGAAGGAAATTTTTATCGGAGATATTGCCGAAGTAGTAATAACTAAAATGGGGCATGTATACCCGGAACTTGCCGCAAATCAAAAACTAATTTTTGACATTATTAAAAATGAAGAAGAGAAATTTAACGATACACTCGATGCGGGTATCAATCTGTGCGAAAAGGCTATCGCAGACGCTAAAGCAAAAAAGAGAGATTGCCTTCTAAGTGAAGAGGTGTTTAAGTTTTGGGATACGTATGGTTTCCCGTTTGAGCTAAGTTTGGAGATCGCCCGTGACCATGGTTTAGAAGTAGACCATGAAGGCTTTGAAGCAGAGATGGAAAAACAGCGAGGACGGGCCAGGGCTGCTCATAAGTTTACGTTTACGGATAGTTTGGTAATTCATTCCGTTTTAGCCAATGTTTCGCATACCCCGTCTGATTTTGTTGGCTATGAACTATTATCTACGGAAGCTAAGATCAACCAGATTGTTGACGCCATTACTTCAAAACCCGTAACCAGTGCAAAAAAGGGACAAAAAATTACACTTGTTTTGGACAGGACTCCTTTTTATGGCGAGAAGGGCGGGCAGGTGGGTGATACCGGAACGATCAAAGCACAATCTGGAGAAGTAAAAGTATCCAACACGATATCATTACCAAACGGCGGTATCGCAATTACGGGTAATATTGTTACGGGTACCATATCAGTCGGCGATATAGTTGATGCCACAGTTGACGAAGACCGCCGTATGGATATTGCCAGAAATCACACAGCTACACATATACTTCAGGCGGCGCTGCGAAAAATTTTAGGTAGTCATGTTTCACAGAGAGGATCGCTGGTTGCACCGGACCGGCTACGTTTTGATTTTACGCATTTATCCAGTATAAGTAAGGATCAGATAAAAGAGATTCAATCTTTCGTAAATGATGTAATAAGAAAGGACCTGCCGGTAGCTACAGAATCATGCTCGTACGATAGGGCTATTAAAGAAGGAGCTATGGCCATATTTGAAGAAAAATACGGCGATGTGGTCCGGGTAGTAAAAATAGGTGAACCGAGGGTGAGTGCTGAACTCTGTGGCGGAACTCACGTAAAAACTACCGGTGAAATTGGTTTACTTATTATTGTTAATGAGAGTAGTATTGGCACGGGATTACGTAGAATTGAAGCTGTAACAGGAAGAAACGCCGAATCTTTTGTCA
>JAPLHI010000195.1 GCA_026389695.1 Chloroflexota bacterium | reverse complement strand
CGCGTCTACCCCAAACTCTCGCAGATTATTATTCAGACTTTCCAAATGATCCATGCTTCTCAACCTCCCTTATTTTTGTGGATACCTGACTGTATAATCCGGGGCAAACTACCGATCCCGATATCCAACTTCGTTGCGAAGATTATACACAATTAACCTGTGCAATTCTACACTTACGACCCGAATAAAATATTAAATGACCGGGTAGGTCAACCTACCTTGACCTGCCCTCCCCGTCATAATATCAAAACCCGGCGGGCTTCTCTGTTAATATAAAATAACCCCGGCGGAGCCTATAATTTTGCTCCACCGGGGCTGATAAAAGACTGATATGTGTAATTAACTCTACACCGGACGCATGGCGCTAAGCAGCACACCGCCGTCGATAACGATCTCAGTGCCGGTGGTGTAGCTTGAGGCGTCAGATGCAAGGTAAATGGCCGCGCCCGCGATCTCGTCGGGGTCACCCATGCGCCCCATGGGCATGGTCTTTTCCAGTATCGCCCTCTGCTTCTTGGCCTCTTCGGGCGTGAGGTGGAACCAATGAGAATTCATCATCTTGGTATCGAACGGGCCCGGCGCGATGGTATTGACCTGGATATTGAAAGCTGTCAGTTCACTGGCAAAGGCCTGTGTAATCATGCGCACGCCGGCCTTGGAGATGGAGTATACGCTGACGCCCATCTCCGGCTTGAAACCGTCGATGGAGGCCACATTGATAATTTTACCGCCGCCCTGCTTTTTCATGATATTGGCCACAACCTGGCTGGTGAAATAGGTCCCTTTCATGTTGAGGTTAATGATGGTGTCCCAGAGGCGCTCATCGGAATCCAGCACACTGGCCATGTTGGGACTGGCGCCCGCGTTATTAACCAGGATGTTGATCTTACCGCCGAGTTTTTCCATGGCGGTATTAACCATCTTGTGGATTTCCTCCATTTTGCCCAGATGGGCCTGGATAGGGAAGGCCTCGCCACCAAAAGATTTGATCTCGGCTGCGGTGGCTTCCAGGTCGGCGATCTTGCGGCTGGTAATGGCAACTTTGGCGCCCGCTTTAGCAAAGCCGACAGCAACTGCCTTACCTATGCCACGGCCTCCGCCGGTGACTATGGCTGTTTTGCCTTTTAAAGAAAACTTGTTAAGGTCAAACATATGAAAATCCTCCTCAAATATGATATTTAAATACGGTACATAACGAACGGTCGGTCAACCGTCTGCCGAAGTTAAATAATAAGTTAAATCGCGCGGTTTTTCAAATTTTAGAGGACTTTTATACATGCGTCAGGTGAGGCCGAACCGATCAATAAGTTGCGCGCCACCGCTGGATAAAATACAGGTGGAAAAAAAGATTAGGGTAATACCAATTATCTGCAACCCACAATGTTTGTTCAATTAGTTCTTGATCGGACTCCAATGATTTATATGCAAGTTCAAAATTTAAACAGGTTAGCCTGCTAATGATATATTTTTGATCGCACAAAGGTCAATCGGATTTACATGTTGCACGTGTTTTGTTATCCTGAGTATACCTATTTTCAGCTGTTGACTTAACCACGATTCTTTTACCGCTAATCCGATTCCTGCAAACAGGTGTAAGTCAAGGAAAAATGAAAAAGGGGGAGCTGATGCTCAAACAGGCGCAGGGGCAATGGATGAGATAGAGACATTGCGGTAACCTGGCAAGGGAGGTAAAGCATGCAGTTTAACGACATTACTTATCAGACCAAGGACCACGTTGCCATCATCACATTTAACCGGCCTGAGGTGATGAATGCGCTTACCCTTCATACTCACGATGAGCTTCACGCCGCAATCGAAAAGGCCAACCAGGACAAAGACGTTCGTGTTCTTGTGATTACCGGCAATGGCAAAGGCTTTTGCTCCGGCGACGATGTGAAAAAGATGTTCGAAGCGAATGCCATGGAAAGGGGCGGGGATGTGCTAATCAGGCAGCTTCAGGGTGAGCCGCTCATAGGAGGCGCCCATCAACTATTAACGATAAATAAACCCAGTATAGCTGCCGTTAACGGTGCGGCCGTTGGTTACGGCTGCGATATTGCCCTGATGTGCAGCATGCGGATTGCTTCCGACAGGGCCAGGTTTGGCGAGGTATTCTTAAGGATGGGCATAATACCGGACGAGAGTTTGATCGTCTTGCCCAGGCTGGTCGGGCTGGCAAAAGCCTATGAATTGCTGTTGACCACCGATATTATAGATGCCAAAGAAGCTGAACGGATAGGCCTGGTTAATAAGGTAGTCCCGCATGACGAGCTTATGAAGTACACTATGGAACTGGCCGGCAAGATAGTTAGTAAGCCGCCTATAGCTGTTCAACTGGCTATGGAAGGTATAAGGCGGGGTCTCGGCTGGCCGATGGAAGCCTATATGCAGTATGCAGCCCTGGCCTTTACCCTCTGCCTGGAGACTGAAGACCACAAAGAAGGCTATAGAGCATTCATCGAGAAAAGGGAGCCCGAATTTCAGGGCAAGTAAATTTATCCCTATGGACATCCTCGTTGTGATTTATCCTCGCCCTCATTGGTACTCAGCCCTTCACCTTCGATTTGCCTGAATCTATATATACTAAAGGTGTGCTTGCAGGTTAATTCAATTTATAATGGACCGTCCATTGTGTTTTCCTGAAAGCTTCTATTTTACCCAAAAATTGAAGCCACCCGAGTTTTTTTTCGTGCGAGTCAAAATATGACCAGTCATCCAGGAACTTGATTCCAGATCCCCAACTTTCCATTTCTTTACTGTCTTTTATGCCAAAATTGAAAGTGGCACCTCGCCCCAAATGAAATTGTTTTTGCATCTTAACGTTTAAAAACGCTTTCATTGGCTTCCGTAACCACAGGTCATTTACTACTTCACATGCAAGCTCAGAGCCGGGGAATTGTTTTTGAAGTTCCAAAACCAATGCCACCACATCTTGCCTGTTGAGATACATGAAAACACCCTCGGCAATAAATAAAAATGGCCCTTTGTTAGATTCTAAGATATCAGTCATCCATGTATAATCCAATACCGATGACGGTATCATATGATATCGTTCTTCTTCCTGGCACAGTTTTTTCTTGATTTCTATAACTTCGGGCAAATCAAGGTCATAAAAGTTTGTCTTCCCATTATCTATACGCCAGAAACGTGTATCCAGGCCACATCCGATATTGACGATTGCTCCATATGGCGAATTTTTAAGAAAATTATGGACGTATTCATCATATTTTTTAGCTCTCAGGGAAATATGAACAACCAGATTTTTATCTATTTTTCCAT
>JAPLHI010000064.1 GCA_026389695.1 Chloroflexota bacterium | reverse complement strand
GTGCAGGCTGGACAGCATCTGGTTTTCTTTTATCTCAATAATGCGCCATATGTTTGGACTGGAGCTGAGCGAGACTTTGAATTGATAGACCCTGGGAACGTTAGACTTGGTCAGCCCTGTTGTCCTAACTCTATCTGCTGCCTTACCTCTTTGCTTAAACTCCTTCTCAAAACTGTGAACGTTTTTCAAAACCTCTTGAGCCAAGGTGTTCTGGGGCTCGATATGCACTGCTTTTTCAGCGTATTCCCGGGCTTTGCTAAAATTGGCTGCCGATAGGTATGCGGCTGCAAGGTCGGTCAAAATATTAATGTTGGTCGGTGCCAATTGGCTTGCCTTGTGGAGATAAGCCAGACCTTTTGCTCTGTCACCACTGCTGTGTATCGCCCATGCCAGCCCACGTAGATACTCACCGTTGTCGGGCTCCTTAGCAATTGCCAATTCAAATTCCGGAATGGCTCTATCCCATTGCCTTTTAACTGAGTATACAAAACCTAAGACGTAGTGATAAGCAGGCTTCTCTGGCTTAGAGCCTATTGCTTTCTTGATATGGTTTTCTGCCAGATCAAGTTGCCGTAGCGTGAGAAATAAATCACCAAGGTATGCATTTGCATGTTCGGTAGCGACATCGTTATCGCTATATCTGATCAAAATATATCTGTACATTTCAACGGCCTTATCATAATTGCCCGACTCAATGTGGTCTTTAGCTTCGTCCCATATATCATAAAGTTCTGGTCTATCGTTTTCATCCATGGTATCCTCCAGTAAGCTAATATGTCGTACTTTTATAATACCAGATTCAGGAAGAATGACTGGATACCCACAATTCTCTACGATAGTGATAGGCTATCGTCGCCTCCCTTAAATTTTACAAGGAAGTGCTATGTAGGGTAATAACATCACCAATTATACGAACGAAAAAAAGAAAAATTGGGACTCTTAGAGATAAATCGTAGCTAACTAATGGTGAAGATATTGCCTGAGCGGTGGAGCTTACTGGACGGAAAGAAGAACTTTTATCTTTTCCTTTTGCCTCCTAAAGTGAGTTTTCTTATAGAGTTCGAATTCGTACTGGCAGGCCATTGTGGGCAGTACCCGAACTCGTAGTTGAGAAGAAACAGCTTACTCCGGTATTGCAACAATTGCTCATCCCTGACGCACTGCACCTATGAACATATAAGGTGTCAAGGCATGCAGAAGTTAAGCTGTTGACAAATATTTAGGAGGGGGGTAGATTGTAGCCGCACGGATAGATAACCGTAGCAGGGTCCCGCCAGGGATAACGGGAGGAGTTGCTGATTGGTGAAAGATGTGACCGGTGCTGTTCCACCCGGGCTGGATGCCGTCATGCAGGTTATGAGCAGGACATGCGGAATGGATGTCTCCCCGTATGACCAATCCTTCCTGGCCAAAACATTGGAGCGAAGGCTGGAGGCAACCTCCATCCGGACAGCCGCAGAATACCTCGAGTACCTGGCAGAAAATGCGGACGAGGCGCTGGAGGAAATATCCATGACTAAGGGCAAGTTATATGATGCTGATGCGGTGGATGCCTGCCTGAGACTATTCAAAGAGCAGGGATTCAAGTTTGAAGAATAATTCAAAGTTAAGGAAAATGGCCTTAAGCTGATGGAGGGAACTGATGATGCCTGATATCAGGACACTGATGCTCCTGTACATCATCCTCAACGTTATAAGCGCTGGTGCGGTGGCGGTCATATGGAGTCAGAACCGGGGACGCTTTGCAGGCATATCCTTCTGGCTGGTGGATATGATTTTGCAGGCAGCCGGGTCAGCATTGATTGTGCTGCGTGGACTGGTGCCTGATCTCATATCCATGGTGCTTGCCAATACCATGATTCAGGCCGGGGCATTAATTATTTTCATTGGGCTGGAGCGCTTTACCGGGAAAAAGGGCTGGCAAATCCATAATTACGTTCTGCTGGCTGTTTTTATTGCTGTATTTTCTTATTACAGCCTGGCCCATCCAGATCTCACGGTGCGGGAAATTGATCTGTCAGCGATGTCAATGATCTTTACCTTCCAGTGTTGCTGGCTCCTGCTGCGCAGGGCAGCCCCCGAAATGCGCCAGATAACACGTCTCACAGGCATAGTCTTCGCATGTTATGCTGCATTCAGCTTTGCCGGATCATCCTGCACGTTATTTTCCCGTCGCAGAGCAACGACTTCTTTAAATCGGGCGCAGTCGATGCGCTGGCCATTACCGGGTATATCGTGCTCAGCGCCTGCCTTACCATCAGCCTGGTACTGATGGTGAACAGGCGTTTGCTGGCAGACGTTAAAGCCCAGGAGGAGAAATTCACCACGGCTTTCCATTCATCCCCTTATGCAATTATCCTTATCAGGATGTCCGACGGCATAATCTTCGAAGTCAATGATAGTTTTGTGAATACCACCGGATATCAATATGCTGAAATCAACGGGAAGACCATACTTGATATGCACCTGTGGGTAAGGGAGGAGGACCGCCTGGCTGTTTTCAGCGAGTTGGCGCAGGGCCGTGACATACACGGGGTTGAGTATCAATTCCACAATAAGGCGGGAGAGGTGTTAACCGGGCTTTTTTCGGCCAACCTGGTTACGATTAACAGTGACAAATGCATTCTCGCAAGCATAGGTGATATTACCCAGCGCAAGCGGGCTGAGGAAAAGGTCAGGCTTATAGCTGCAGAGTGGCAAACAACATTTGATTCAATTACGGATTTGGTCTCCATTCAGGACAAGAACTCCAAACTTATCAGGGTGAACAAAGCCTATGCGGCTACCTTCCAAAAGAAACCGGAAGAACTGGCGGGCAGTCACTGTTATGAGGTTGTACATAAGACATCATGCCCTATAGATAATTGTCCTCATGAACAGGCACTGAAGACAAAAACGAGCATTACCAGCGAGATATTTGAATCCGGTCTGGGAGCTTATCTTGAGGTAACCTGTTCTCCTATTTTCGATGAACATGGTGATATTGCGGGTACGATTCATATCGTTAAAAACATCACCGGACGCAAGAAAGCAGAGGAGACGCTTGCCCGGTCTGAGGAGAGATACCGCACTATACTGAACAACATGCAGGATTCATATTTTGAAGTGGACCTGGCCGGCAATTTTACCTTCGTTAATGAGGCAACCTGCCGCAACCTCGGCTATAAGATGGAGGAATTGATCGGGCAGAACTTCAGCATTATCGCACCCGGCGAAGATGAGGTTAAGGCTATCGTTGAGGCCTATAACGAGGTATATAAAAGAGGAGAACCGCACACGGGTTTTGCCTTTAAGGTCATGCGCAAAGATGGCTCTACCGGATATGCTGAGACCTCGATTTCTCTTTTAAAGGACGAGCAGGGCAGGCCCATCGGATTCCGCAGTGTGGGGCGCGATGTCACCGAGCGTAAGAAGATGGAACAACAGCTTTTGGAAGTGGCTACACATGATGCCCTGACCGGCCTGCCTAACCGGACATTGCTCTATGATCGTTGCGGCATTGCACTGGCCAACGCACAGCGCAATCACAAAAAGGTAGTGATTATGTCCCTTGACCTTGATTTCTTCAAGAATGTAAATGACATGCTGGGTCATGATATGGGGGACAGGTTGTTGATAGCCGCAGCCGGACGGCTGACCGGTGCCCTGCGTAAGAGTGACACGGTAGCCCGTATGGGCGGAGATGAGTTTGTGCTGCTTTTATGGGAAGTTGACGACCCAGATGATGCTGTCAGCGTTGCGGAGAAGATACTTGAGGATTTCCGGCAGCCATTTTTAATCAACGGGCACAGCCTCAATGTTACCGTCAGCATCGGTATTGCAATCTATCCGGAAAACGGCGATACCATGGAAGAACTGCTCAAGAGCTCAGACAAGTCACTTTACACCGCAAAGGAAAGTGGTCGCGACAGGTTTGCCCTCTAATGAATCAGCCCAGTTGATTAAGACCCTGAAAGGCCTTACGGGGACTATGGAAACTACCTGCCGGTGACCTTCCCTGCAGTTAAGCAGTCGCCGCTTTGCTATTGGATGATTTTTCCAGCTCCACTAGCTTTGCCAGTATTATACTAAACAGGTAAAGGATGATAAGTTACAGTACCACCAGCGTCTGGGTGATTAGGTCCTGGGTGGGAGGGATCACCACCCGCAGGATGATTGCCCATTTCCATTGCCCGAACAGCCACTTTGAGGAAATCACTCCCAGCCTGGCCAGCAGGGTGGTTATATGGTGGAGCTAAATGTACGGTAGACAGAACCTTTTTGCTGACGTTTATGCTAAATGGCAATTAATCTGTGGCTAGATTACAGTTGCCCGGCAGAACGTGCGTCACAAGCTGTAACCCGCCCTCAACGCCTTAATGGTCGCTATCGCGGCCACCTGCTGGTACAGCCCCCGAAATTTTCGGCGAAATCTACAATCTGGGCCTGGAAAATGTCTCGGAAATTATCTTCCGCCTGGTCTGGGTGGTTTATGGGACCAACGTGGTCCTGTGGGCGCTGAGCGGCTACCGCCGGACGATGCAGTAGCGCGTGATATACGTGCGGGTCTGAAGGCCCGCACCCTAATATAGGTCTGATCGTGGGACGTACCTAAAGGTGCACCCGCAAACATATTTTTGGAACCCATTGACGATTTAATCAATTCGGGGTAATATCTGGGAAACTTCCCCCCTATAACCTACCGTTTGCGTAAAATGAAAAGGAAGCTGCCGTGGCTAAAAAGAAAGGTTCT
>JAPLHI010000143.1 GCA_026389695.1 Chloroflexota bacterium | reverse complement strand
TTTTTCTCATATGGCATCGGCGCCATTCTTGGCAGCATCATTTCAGGATTGGCCAAGGATATTTTCGGTGACTATAGCAAGGCATTTATGATCACCGCGTCACTCGCCGCAGTCGCGATTATACTTGCCATCTTCCTGATGAAACCGTTTAAAAAAGCCTGATTGCGTTTAACTTAGGATAATGAAGGAGGCCGGTACGCCTACCGGCCTCCTTCATTTATGCCGATATGTATCCAGGTGCTAAAATAGTATAGATTTATGGCATTGAGATATAGATATGAGCCTGGACAATATCGTTATTAGCGGCGCCCGCGAACATAATTTAAAGAACATAGATGTCACCATACCGCGTGATAAGCTGGTGGTGATCACCGGCGTCTCCGGTTCGGGTAAAAGCTCGCTGGCCTTCGACACCATTTATGCCGAGGGACAGCGGCGCTACATCGAATCCCTCTCCGCCTACGCGCGGCAGTTCCTGGGACGTATGGACAAGCCGGATGTCGACTATATTGAGGGTTTAAGCCCCGCGATATCGATCGATCAGAAAGGACCCTCTCATAATCCCCGCTCTATCGTGGGTACGGTCACCGAAGTATACGATTATTTGAGGCTGCTTTTTGCCCGTGCCGGTCGGCCTCATTGCCCGCAGTGCGGACGCGAGATTTCGCGGCAGACCGTACAGCAGATTGTGGACGCGGTGCTCAATATCCAACCCGGCACCCGTATCATGATCCTCGCGCCGCTGATCAAAGACAGGAAGGGGGAACACCTGCAGATATTCGACGACCTTCGCAAAGCGGGTTTCGTGCGTGTTAGGATTGACGGGTATATCAGGGATCTTTCAGAAGAAATTCAGCTCGACAAAAACAAAAAACACAATGTGGAGGCCGTTGTTGACCGTATAGTTACCGGAGACGCCGAAAACACCGCCAGGATCGCGGACTCGGTAGAAACGGCCTTGAAACTGGGAGCCGGCGTGGTGCTTATTTCGATCGTGGACGGTGAGGAACTGCTTTTCTCCGAGCATTTCGCCTGTGTTCACTGCGGAATCAGCCTGGGTGAGATAGCGCCGCGCAGTTTCAGCTTCAACAGCCCGCATGGAGCCTGCCCCGCCTGCACCGGTCTGGGCATCAAGCTGGAAATCGATCCTGATCTGGTGATTCCGGATAAGGAACTCAGTATAGCGGAGGGCGCCATAAAGCCCTGGGCTACTTATAGTTGGTATTTGAGCCAGCTTGAAGAGGTTGCCGGCAGCTATAATTTTTCCCTGCAGACTCTTGTGAAAAAGCTGACCCGGGAACAGTTGAACTTGGTGCTCTATGGTGAAAACCCTGACAAGCATAGATACCGTTACCGCTTCGGCAAGGTCCGCGAATATGCGGTAGGATTCGAAGGTGTCATACCCAACCTGGAAAGGTTGTACAGAGAGACTGAATCGCCCGCGCGCCGGGAGGAAATTGAAAGATATATGTCGTCGTCGCAATGCGTGGTCTGCCATGGTAAAAGGCTCAAGCCCGAGGCGCTGGCTGTCAGCATCGATGGAAAAAACATCATGGATGCAACTGCTATGTCGGCTCTTCAGGCCTTAACCTGGATTCAATCCATTATGGGGCAGCGCGAAGGCAAATCCATTCTCACTCCCAATGAAATGACCATTGCGCGGCAGATAGTAAAGGAGATCAGCGCCAGGCTGGGCTTTTTACGCGATATCGGCCTGGGCTATTTAACTCTTGACCGGGCTTCGGCTACCCTCAGCGGGGGGGAAACACAGAGGATCAGGCTGGCCACCATGATCGGCAGTGGGTTGATGGGTGTGCTATACATCTGTGATGAGCCCACCATAGGGCTGCATCCCGCCGATATCCACAGGTTGATCAATACACTCAAGAAGCTGAGGGACCTGGGCAACACCGTTATCAGCGTGGAGCACGATGAAGCCATGATGCGGGCGGCGGATTGTATCGTTGACCTGGGACCCGGCGCAGGCGAACACGGCGGCCGGGTTGTTGTTACGGGCACAATTCAGGATGTAATGAATTGCAGCGAATCCGTAACAGGGCAATATTTAAGTAAGGCCAGACAAATCCCTATGCCATCGAAGCGCAGGTCTGGCTCGGGTAAATACCTGGTGATAAAAGGCGCCCGGGAAAACAATTTAAAGGATATTAAGGTGAAGATACCCCTGGGTAAGCTGGTCTGCATCAGTGGTGTTTCCGGCAGCGGCAAGAGCACTCTCATGAATGATGTGCTGTATAAGAAGCTTGCTCAGGTTTTTTACCAGGCCAGGGAAAAGCCCGGTAAATGTGATGAGGTTACAGGGATTGAAAATATAGATAAGGTCATCAATATAGACCAATCTCCCATAGGGCGCACCCCGCGCAGCAATCCCGCCACCTATACGGGAACTTTTACTCCCATACGGGAGCTGTTCGCTTCCGTCCCGGAGGCGCGCGTGCGAGGTTATACCCCCGGCAGATTCTCCTTTAACGTGCGCGGCGGCAGATGCGAGGCGTGCCAGGGCGAGGGCTATATCCAGATAGAGATGCAGTTTTTGCCCAATGTCACGGTACCCTGCGAAGTGTGCAAGGGAAAGCGCTATAACCGGGAAGCGCTGGAGATTCATTTTAAGGGAAAGAACATTGCCGATGTGCTGGATATGACCATAGAGGAGGCCGTAGCGCTCTTCGAGCATTTCCCCAAGGTCAGAAATAAGCTTGAAACCCTGCGTGATGTGGGGCTGGGTTATATACGCCTGGGGCAGCCGGCGCCGACCCTCTCCGGTGGTGAAGCACAGCGAGTCAAACTTGCCTCGGAACTGTCGCGGAGATCGACGGGTAAGACCATGTACATCCTGGATGAGCCCACAACTGGGCTTTCCTTTGCTGATATAGATTGCCTGCTGCGGGTACTGCAGAGGCTTGTGGAGGCGGGCAATACTGTCGTTATCATCGAGCACCACCTGGATGTCATTAAGAACGCCGATTATATCATCGACCTCGGGCCTGGTGCTGGAGAAGAAGGCGGATATCTGATAGCTACGGGGACACCTGAAGAGGTGGCGAAGATCGAGGAATCGGCAACGGGTCGTTATCTGCGCGAAGTGCTGGAAGAGAAGAGCCCGGCCGGGGCCACGAAGGCATAGTTGCGGATATCTTCAAAAAGCGATTGGTTCGAATCTGCCAAGCTCCATAAATACTATCAAAGACAATACTTCATATCTTTTAACTTCTTCTTAC
>JAPLHI010000183.1 GCA_026389695.1 Chloroflexota bacterium | reverse complement strand
GATCTTCGGTATTATCCGGCCAGCCAAGGGTCGAATGCCGCCAAAGCCCTGAGCTAAACCATGAATCCAGAACGTCGGGATCCAGAACCACGTCACAGCCGCCACATATCGGGCATTTTGTTGGTGTGTCAATCGAGACGATCATCTCGCCGCATTGCTGGCAGTACCAGACCGGTATGCGGTGGCCCCACCAGAGTTGACGGCTGATGCACCAGTCGCGGATATTCTCCATCCAATTGAGATAAATTTTGGCAAAACGTTCCGGTATGATCCGGATGCGCCCATCCTTTACCGCCTTTATTGCGGGAGTAGCCAGTGGTGCGATCTTGACAAACCATTGCTTGCTCACCTCGGGCTCGATGACGGTCGAGCATCTGAAACAGTGTGGAATTGCGTGCGAGTACGGCTCGATCTTTTCCATCAGACCTGCTTTTTCAAAGTCTTCGACAACACGCCTGCGCGCCTCAAACCTGTCTAATCCGGCGTATGGACCGGCATTATCATTCATGGTGGCATCGGGATTTAGTATATGTATAACCGGCAGCTGGTGCCTTTCTGATATTTCGAAGTCGACCGGGTCGTGGGCAGGAGTTACCTTAACCATACCGGTGCCGAATTCCTTGTCGATGGCTTCATCCGTGATTATGGATATAACACGGTTAATGAAAGGCAAAATGACCTTTTTGCCGATCAGCTTTGTATATCGTCCGTCTTCCGGGTTGACCGCTACGGCGGCGTCGCCCAGGTAGGTTTCCGGGCGTGTTGTGGCCACTGTAATAGAGCCGCTACCGTCTTCATACGGATATTTCATATGCCACATGTTGCTGGTAAGGTCCTTGTTCTGGACTTCGAGGTCAGACAACGCCGTCCGGCACCTGGGACACCAGTTGATAATGCGTTCGCCGCGATAGATCAGTCCCTTATTATAAAGGCGGACGAAGGCTGTCTTGACAGCTTTAACAGGGCCGTCGTCCAGGGTGAATTTTTCGCGTGACCAGTCGCAGGATGCGCCCAGCCTCTCGTGCTGGTGTGTGATGGTGCTGCGGGATTTGTTTGCCCATTGCCAGACGCGCTCGAGAAATTTCTCCCGGCCGATCTGATGACGGTCGAGACCTTCCTTGGCGAGCTCTTTTTCGACCACTACCTGAGTGGCGATGCCGGCGTGGTCGACACCGGGCAACCATAGAGAGGGATCACCAAGCATGCGGTGCCAGCGAATCATGATGTCCTCAAGTGTTGCCGTGAGAGCATGGCCGACATGTAACTCCCCGGTAACGTTGGGAGGAGGCATGATAATGGTAAACGGCTTCTTCTTCCAGTCTATTTTGGGCTTGAAATAGTCGCCATCCATCCAGAACTTATAACATTTCTGTTCGACCTGGCTGGATTCATAGGCTTTCGGTATATCGATCATATATTTCCCCGTTTTGATTAGAAATTTATTTCAATTGAGGTATACCGAGGTCTCGTAATATATCCGCTGCTGTATAATCGTTTATCTCGCGATGTCTCGGTGCCGCCGAGGTTTTTAAATTGTATATGTTATAGAAGTTGAAGTGCTTCTTTTAAATTTCCCCTGACCTCTTTTAGAGTTCGTCCCTTTGTATTGACGCCGGGTACCTCGTCCATATGCTCGACGTATCATTTCCCCCTTTTTTCAATAACTCCTGTAAATTTCGTCTTCATTTATGTTCCTTTAATATTCTGACTACTCTATCCAATATCTTATCCGCGACGTCGTGTTTGGACATTAAGAGCAGCTGTTCCACCTTGCCCCTGGCATCGATGAGGGTCACGCTGTTGGTGTCACTGCCAAAGCCACAGCCTTTTGCTGTAATGTCGTTAGCTACAATTAAATCGAGGTTTTTTCTCTTCACTTTATCGCTGGCGTTGGCTACAAGGTTGTCGCTCTCGGCAGCAAAGCCCACGCGGATGAAATTACCTTTCACCTGAGCAAGTATATCGGGAGTTTTTTCCAGTTTTAATATAAGGTCATTCATCTCCTGACGCTTGATCTTGCTTCCTGATGCTTTGGCTGGCCGGAAGTCCGCTACGGCGGCTGCCATAATGAGCGCATCCGATTTCTTAGTAGCTTCAAGTACCGAGGCGAACATTTCTTCTGCCGTTGCGTGCGGCTTCGGCAACAGCATAGCCCATCTTTCCTGAGGAGTGGTTGGTAAGGCAGCGTACCGGGTCGACCGGTTCCTGGGTACCGCCGGCGGTAACTACAATGTGCTTACGGGCAAGGTCGCCCTTCCTGCCGAGGATTTGCAGTACAACGCCAAAAATTTCATCGAGGCTGGTAAGCCGGCCTGTTCCCATTTTGCCTGAAGCTAGCCTGCCATAACCGGGCCCGACGAAGCTGAATCCCCTTTTCTTGAGGTGCGTTACGTTTTCCTGCGTTATCTCATTGGCCCACATGTTGTCGTTCATAGCAGGTGCGATTACAATCGGCGCTTTTGTGGCCAGGACCGTGCAGGTGAGCATATCGTCGGCAATACCGCCGGCTATTTTGGCGATAATGTTGGCGGTAGCCGGGGCTATCAATACAATGTCAGCAGCCTCAGCCAGGGCGATGTGCTCCACACTAAACTCAGAGGCGAGATCCCACATTGTTGTTACAACCGGGCGTCCTGTGATGTTGCGGAAAGTAAGAGGTGCAATGAATTGAACGGCTTCCGAGGTCATGATAACTTCGACCCTGAAACCCGCCTGTGCGAACCGGCTGGCGAGGTCGGCAGCCTTATAGGCAGATATGCTGCCCGTAACACCGATAACAATTGTCTTTTGCTTTGCAGCCATATTAATCACTCTTTAAGGCTTGTTCATATTGTATATGAGGCGAAGCCCGACCAAGGTTAAATCCGAGTTCACTATTTCAATCACTTTGGTGCCCTGCGCCAGCATCGCTGCAAATCCGCCTGTCGCAACGACCCTGGCTTTTTCGTCCAGTTCCGCCTGTATACGTGAGACCAGCCCCTCAATAAGCCCTATATATCCAAAGACAATGCCTGACTGCATTGCAGCAACCGTGTTTCGT
>JAPLHI010000218.1 GCA_026389695.1 Chloroflexota bacterium | reverse complement strand
CCGATTGCGGAGATACCTGATAAAATCAGGAATATCGTCAGTAATTTTAATGCGTACGAAAAGGTAATTGCAACTCAACAGAAAGAATTGTCTCAATATGAAGCTAAACGGATAATTCTGGAAAATACGAAGGAAATTAGAGGGATCAGGATAATCAATACTCAGGTTTCTTCTACACCCATGTCTGCATTATTGCAATTAGGGGATGTTTTGAAAGATGAATTGAAGAGTGCAGTGATTGTGCTAGCGACGATATATGAGGATAAGCCATATTTCATGGCTACGATTACGAATGATCTTATTCCAAAAGGTTTGCACAGTGGTAAATTGATTAAGAAAATATCTGAAATAGCCGGAGGTAGTGGTGGAGGAAAAGCTGAGACCGCCCAGGCAGGGGCTAAATACAAAGAAAAATTAGCTGATGCCATTCAAGCCGTTCCCCGGATAGTGGAAGATTTTCTGGAAGAAAACAATGCCTAGAAACCTGGGGTTGGATATTGGGGACCGCAGAATTGGAGTTGCAATGTCCGACCCTTCTTATACTTTAGCAACGCCATTAAAAACGATTATTAGAATGGATGATGAGAAGGCAATTGAGGAGATTGTCGGGTTAGTAAAGAAATATGATATCGAGAAAATTATTATGGGGCTCCCCTATTCACTGGATGGTACTATAGGAAAACAGGCTGAAAAAGTATTGTTGTTTAAAGAGAAGCTTGCGCAGAAATCGTCTGCAGTTGTACTGATGCAGGATGAGAGGCTTTCCTCAGTATCTGCAAACCAGAAACTGCGGGAAGCTGGCAAGAAGAAGGATAAATTAAAGAAAGAGATGGATGCCGCTGCCGCAACAATTATTCTCCAGGATTATCTCGACACCATGAAATTGTCCTCTTGATAGCTAGTGCAATATATAACCAGGATAGACTGTAGATCGACACAAAATTTAGTAGCACTATTCCTCCTGAATTGCTAAAAAGTAATCCACTAACGGAAGCCGGGAGGATCTCTTGATAGTTATCAAATCGGAGGTGCAATATGAATCGTAAATCCATCATAGCCTTGATGTTACTTGCATGTGTAATGTTATCCCTGGCCTCATGTACTGCCCGCATGGGTAACAAAGTAGCTGTTATATCACTAAACGGACCAATAATGGCTGAGTCCGGCAGTCCGTTATTCGGGGGCTCAGCTATAACCCCGGGGCTGGTCAGAAACGAACTCAGAAAAGTAATGGCAGATCCTGCTGTCAAAGCTGTGGTAATTCAAGTTAATAGCCCCGGTGGAGATATATCGGCATGTCAGGAAATTGTCTATGAACTGGATAAAATAAAGCAGCCGATTGTGATCAGTATGCGTACCATCGCTACATCCGGTGGATATTATATTTCTGCCAACGCAGATAAAATCGTTGCCCTGCCTTCAACTTTGACGGGCAGTATAGGGGTAATCTCCGAGATACCCAATTTGAAAGGATTATTTGATAAACTTGGGATCCAGATGGAGATTATAAAAGCAGGTAAATATAAGGATATGTATTCCGGGTTTCATGAGTTAACATCGGAGGAAAGGGGAATAGTTCAAAAGACCACTGACCAAATGTATCAGCAGTTTATTAAAACAGTGGCCCAGGGAAGGAATATCGATGAAGTGAAGGTAAAGGAAATGGCCACTGGTCAACTATTTACCGGCCTCGAGGCAAAAGAACTTGGACTAGTCGATGAAATCGGTGGTTTACAGACGGCCGTAGATATTGCAGCGGGGCTGGCTAATATCAGTCAACCTCAGGTGGAGTATTATAAGCAGGATACTCCAGATCTGTTTAAATTGATATTCGGTATCAACACTGGCGCTTTTTTTGATTTGGTTAACGCCAAGTTTATGGGAAGTGAGGGATACATTATATCTGATATATTAAACAACCCCTACCCCAGATTTTTCTATAAATAGCATTAATGAATGTGCAATTTATACTACACTGAAAAATGGTTACGTTAATAAAAGTTTTGATGATACCAATAAAACGGTATAATAAAACGGTATATCATATTAAGATTGTCTTTTAGTACTTGAGAATGCAAATTGGGATTAATTTAAATTGAATGTTGCGCTAAAATCACGGTCTAATTTTCTTGGCTATATCAATGTCCTCAAGCCGCGTGAAACAAGCTTACTCGTATTCATAGGAGCTTGCTCGGCAATTATCGCCGCGGGAGTAATTAAAGGTAATTTCCCCGTTTCAGATATTTTTTTGACTTTGATTGCCATTACCATGGGCAGCGCAGGCGCCAACGGTCTGACAAATTATTTGGACCGCGAGGTGGATGCCAGGATGAAAAGGACTTGCGCTAGAGCGTTGCCGTCGAGGACAATCGAACCTGCTCGGAAAGTACTCCCCCTGATTGTGTTACTGATATTGGGAGGATTAATATTGGTATGGACAATCTATCCTTTATGCTTTTTTATTGGATTGACTGGGATCATTGCATCCGGTGTCTGGCGTAAGACAATATCCTGTACATTTTTAGGAATAGTTGCGGGAAGTGCCCCTGTTTTAATTGGTTGGTATGCGATAACGAAACAGCCTGTTATTGATATTCAAGTGATCCTTTTTTTCTGCTTGATAGCTATTTGGACACCATTACACGTTTGGACTTTAATGCTGGCTAACCGTTCAGATTACGAGGCAGCCGGATTAAGATATTTTCCTCTCAGCTGGCAGGACAAAGATGTTATAAAGCTGTTAGCAGTTCTATCAGTTGCATTATATGCTGTATCTTTGTCGATATATTTTTTTACTGGATTGTATGGCTGGCTGTATTTAATAGTTGCTAGCATGTTAGGTTTGTTGATGATATACGCCAATATACAGTTGCTTGTTTCGCCGACATCAAAGAACGCATGGAAGGT
>JAPLHI010000206.1 GCA_026389695.1 Chloroflexota bacterium | reverse complement strand
AGTTCAGGGTGGCAACTGGTTCTGGGCTGCGCCGGTAATTAAGGATGGGGTTGTCTATGCTGCTTGCCTTGACCGAAAGGTATATGCTTTGGAAGCCGACAGCGGCAAGGAGATCTGGCAATTCAGCACGGAAAGTCCGATTGTATCTACCCCTACCTTACCTGAAAATAAGTTATATGTGATCTGTGATAATGGTAAACTATATTCGCTTGACATAAGCAAAGGAACGATGATAAGTGCCGTTACTGTAGGATTCACAGTCTATGCACCTTTGTACGCTAATGGTGAAACCGTGTATGTTCATGCCAGAAATCACACTGTTTATGCAGTCGACATGGCTAAAGGAACCATTACCTGGCAGTTCGCTTCAAGCGGTATAGGCAAATAGATGATTGATATCTGGAATATAGCAATACTTAATCCCATGCTAAATGGGCTTATCGCCCTGTCTGAGCTTCTTGGTAAGAATTTTGGTCTGGCAATTATTGTGCTGACAGTTGCCGTCCGTATAGTTCTTATACCGCTTACCTTTAAACAGACTCAGTCCACAAAGGCGATGCAATCATTGCAGCCAAAATTACAGGAGTTACAAAAGAAGCACGCAAGGAACCAGCAAAAATTACAGCAAGAGATGATGGGCATGTACAAGGAAGCCGGTATCAGTCCTCTTGGCTGTATGTGGCCCATGTTAATTCAGTTTCCCATATGGATTGCACTCTACCAGTCAATTATGCAGGCACTGGCTGCGACCCCTGAAAACTTGTTAACGCTTTCACAGCATTTATATTCATGGGATATGGTTGGAACGGCAATTCCACTAAATGAGGAATTTCTAGGACTGAGATTGTCGCAGCCGGATCCGACTATGATTCTTGCCATACTGGTTGGAGGCACAATGTGGATGCAGCAAAAAATGGTGACGCCGCCGGCTACGGACCCAAAGCAGCAACAGATGTCCAGTATGACTACTATGATGATGCCTATGATGTTTGCTTTCTTCACATTGTCTTTCCCAAGTGGTCTGGCGCTTTATTGGGTTATTTCTAATATTATTGGAATAATTGTTCAGTATTTTATTGCTGGTGGTTGGGGTTACTTTACATTCCCGTCGTTCAAACCTCAACCGCGGGTACCTGTACAGCAGAAGATAGAACAAACCTCTAAAACCTCTCAAACCGGTACTGATAAGAAGAAGGGATAGAATTGAAAGAATTGGAAGTTAGCGCCAAAACAATTGAGGAAGCAACTCGGGTTGCCCTTGAACAGCTTGGCGTCTCTAAAGAAAAAGTGGATATTATCGTAATAAAGAAAGGCAAATCAGGTATATTGGGAATAGGTGCTGAGGATGCAAGGATAAAAGTAATCTTAGCGGATGAAGGAGTTTTAAAATCCGAAGATATAGGACATGTAGATGAGATTGCGAAGCAGGTTCTTGTTGATCTCTTAAAGATTATGGGGATTGTGGCTTCAGTTGCTGTTACTAAAACTAATGATCCGGATACTCCGGTTGTACTAAACATAGAAGGTGACGAGCTTGGCGTATTAATTGGTCGACGCGGGCAGGCTCTGTCTTCCCTTCAATATCTGGTCAGGCTCATTGTATCTGAAAAGGCAAAAAAATGGACTTCTATCAATGTGGATGTTGACTGGTATAAAAAACGTCACTACGATTCATTAAAGGACCTGGCAATTTTTGAAAAAAGTATAGAAACCAGGAATAACTCTCCTAAATTTATCTTCTTTGAAGGTCCCCCGACTGCGAATGGAAATCCTGGTATACATCATGTTCTCTCGCGTGTATACAAAGACGTAATACCCCGGTACAAGACTATGAAAGGATACTGTGTGCCCAGGAAAGCGGGCTGGGATACACATGGTTTACCGGTCGAGCTGGAAGTGGAGAAGATGTTAGGGTTCACTGGTAAGGCGCAAATAGAAAGCTACGGTGTGGCTAAATTCAATAATCTATGCAGGGACAGCGTTTTCAAATATCTTAAACAATGGAATGCTTTAACAGAACGGATTGGCTTCTGGTTGGATATGGATCATCCTTATGTCACACTCGATAATAGTTATATTGAGTCGTGCTGGTGGGCTATAAAGCAGTTATGGGATAAAGGGCTAATATATCAGGGATATAAGGTAACCCCGCATTGCCCCAGGTGCGGTACTTCTTTGAGTTCTCACGAGGTGGCGCTCGGTTATAAAGATGATGCTGTGGACCCATCTGTATATATAAAATTCAGAGTTCATAGCGTACCTTCAAGGTTAGCGGACAATCAGATCGCTGGATTTTCGCTGAAAAAAGCTATTTCCGAGGGGAAGGTATACTTCCTGGCCTGGACGACTACTCCCTGGACACTGCCAGGCAATACGTCTTTAGCGCTCGCTCCGGATGCTGATTATTCCTTGATAGAGTATAAGGACGAGTATCTTATATTTGCCCGGGCTTTAATGGAGCAGGTTGGGTTAACAGATGGCAGGGTAATAGTATCTTATAAAGGAAGCGAACTGGA
>JAPLHI010000191.1 GCA_026389695.1 Chloroflexota bacterium | reverse complement strand
AAGGATCAATTCCTGTGATAATACTGGAGCCGGGAGCCGGCCGGGCCATCAGTTCATTTCTAAATGAAAAAAATATCCGGCGGCCGCTTCGTATCGATCTCAATTTCAGCGGATGCTGTGACGCGTCGCTGTCCCTTCATGTGGACAATGCCCGTGAGGACGATTTGATTTTAGAGGTCGAGGGCCTGACCTTCGTTATCAATCCCGAGACTAATGAACTTGCGGGTGAAATAACCGTTTCCCACGTGGATGAGGCAGGCAGGAAAGGATTTGTTATCACATCCAGCAAACCTGTGGGCGAGTGGGATGGTTTTGGCGTCAGCGATATAAAAATCTAAATAAGTATTATTAGCGTATATTATTTTTTCTCGAACTTATATTATTTGTTTTTCAAAAAAAAATATTAAAGGAGGCACCAATTGGACCAGTACAAACTATTCATCAACGGCGAATTCGTGGATGCCGCCAGTGGCAAGACCTTCGAAACAGTTGATCCTGGCACTGAGATTCCCATAGCAACTGTCGCACAAGGAGGCAAGGATGATGCCGAAAAGGCAATAGCGGCGGCGCGCAAAGCTTTCAACAGTGGGGTCTGGAGTGGGCTAACACCGATTGCACGAATAGCTATAATCCAGGATTTTGCAGATCAGATAGCGCAGCAGGGTTTGCGGCTGGCTGCAACTGAATCCATGGAATCAGGACGTATCATTTCATATGCTAAGTACGCGCCCCTATTGACCATTGGGTTGTTACGTAACCTGTGCCTATTGGCCTCGACAAAATTTCCCTTTGAGGAAGAGATACCTGTGTCCGGGAATGTATTTGCGCCCGGTCGCGAGTTTATCCGCAGGGAGCCGATCGGAGTATGCGTGGGGATTGTTCCATGGAACCTGCCTTTGGAAATTGCCTTTTGGAAGATTGCTCCTGCTCTTATCATGGGGAATACCCTGGTATTGAAACCGGCGTCGTATACGCCTCTCACTGCCCTTATAGCAGCAGAAGCTGCCAAAGCGGCCGGTATCCCGGATGGAGTATTTAATGTTATACCAGGGCCGGGTGGTGAACTGGGCAAAGTTCTCTGCACGCACCATGACGTGGATAAAATCGCTTTTACGGGCAGTACGGAAGTTGGGCGTGAAATCATGAGGATGGCTTCCGACACGGTGAAAAAGGTTACCCTGGAGCTCGGCGGCAAATCAGCCAATATTATCCTCGACGACGCGGATATGGAACTGGCCGTGGAGGGCGCCTGTTTCGGCACCTTCTTGCATCAGGGACAATTATGCGAATCCGGCACACGCGTATTGGTGCCGTCAAAGATCTACGATGAATTTATCGGCAGGATGAAGAAGCGGGCGGAAGCCCTGCGTATCGGATATCAGATGGATCCTACTGCCCATCTGGGTCCGCTGGTGAGCAAGCAGCAGCTGGCTACAGTTGAACGCTATGTTCAGATCGGTAAGGACGAGGGCGCGAAGCTTATAACGGGTGGCAAACGAGTTGAGGTTGCGGGAATTAAAGGTGGGTACTATTATGCCCCCACCATCTTTGCCAACGTAAACAACAAAATGCGCATTGCGCAGGAAGAGATCTTCGGCCCTGTGGTCTGCGTTATTAAATACGACAGCGACGAAGAGGCGGTCGCTATTGCCAACGATTCCATATACGGCCTGGGAGGTGGTGTATTTTCCAGCAACACCGCCAGGGCGGAACGCGTAGCCCGCGGGGTCCGCACCGGGACCATGTGGATCAACAACTATCATATTTTGGCCGATTACTGTCCGTTCGGTGGCTACAAGCAGTCGGGTGTAGGCCGCGAATTTGGCCTTACCTCGTTCCATGAATATACCCAGGTCAAGAGAATACATGTCAATGCCATGGCCGATGCCAAAACCAATATGACCTTCCAGCTTCTATCGGATTACAAGAAGCTGGATGGTTTTGGATACAATTGCCCGACTATTGTAACCGCAGGCCACGGAGCACTGAGCTCTATCTCTAAAGCAATTGTGGATTTGGGCTGTAAAAGGGCACTGATTCTTACCGATCCCGGTGTCAACCAGGCAGGGCTTGCTCAGTTAGTGAAAGGCGCGCTCGCGGACTTCTGCGTCGGAATCTTTGATAAAATTCCGCCCGATCCTGACCTGGAAGCAGTGGACGCCGCAACGGCTGTGGCCAGGGAACTGAAGGCGGATTGCATCGTAAGTGTGGGTGGCGGCAGCGTGATCGATACGGCTAAAGGTGTCTGCGTCTGCCTGAAGAACGGCGGCAAGGCCAATGATTACCTGAACATGCTGGTGCTCACCGAGCCGCAAACCCCGCATATCGCCATTCCCACAACAGCGGGAACAGGCAGTGAAGTGACCAATGTTTCTGTGCTTACCAGCAAGGGCGCCGGACGAAAACTATTCATAGTGGATACTAAAATTATGCCGAATGTAGCTATCTTGGATCCACGATTCACTATATCCCTGCCTAAGGAATTGACAGTTGCAACAGCTATGGATGCTCTGACACATGCCATCGAGGCTATGACCAGCACCATGGCAAATCCGATCTGCGACGGCCTGGCATTACAGGCCATCCGCATGATTAATGAGAACCTGCCGCTGGTGGCAGCCGATGGTAAGAACGAAAAAGCGCGGCTTAATATGCAGATAGCAGCCACGATGGCGGGATGGGCTTTCACTGTTGCCCAGGTCGGCTTGGCGCACGGCATGGCGCATACCGTTGGTACGCTGCACCATGTCCCGCATGGGGTGGCCTGCGGCATTGTCCTTCCCAAGGTGATGCGTTACAATGTCGAAACATCTGCCGACAAGCTGGCTCAGGTGGCTCACGCGCTAAACGTAAATACTACAGGTATGTCAGAGCGTGAAGCTGCACTGGCTGCCGCCGATGCGGTGGAGGCCTTGATGAAAAAAGTAGGCCATCCCATGCGGCTGCGCGATGTAGGCGTTCCGCAAGAGAACCTGCCGATCTGTGCGTTCCATGCCATTGCCGATACAGCCGTCCTGTTTAACGGGCGGCCTGTAAACGATCCCAATGATGTTATAAAACTTTACAACGAGGTCTATTAGGCTTAACCCTCGGGACATGTATACGTCCGCTTAAAAGAATAAAAAAGGGCGGAGCCGGTTTATAAGGCGGAAAATGAACGTCGAAGACCGGCTCCGGCTCCTTTTCCTCGTTTTTAGTCCTCAACCTTCCCCTGCCATTTCTCTGCGGCTTAAAAAAATGGTGATCCTATGGCAAACCTCCGATCGTTTCACTATCTGGATTTGCGGTATTGGTTAATAAAAAATTAACATTTACTGGGTATATTAATATTTAAGAAAACAGTTAGGGGGATACAATGAAAATCTGGCAGTTAATGTGGTTAGTCATTTTTGCCACCATCATAGGCTTATCGATCCCGGGCTGCAGCAGTACGGTATCCAAAGAGTCCCCGCCGCAGGGTTCTACTTCGGCGGCCGCCCCTCCATCGCAGCCTGCCCCCGTTTCTTCTTCCGCAACCGGTCCTGCAGTACAGCCTGTAACAGGAGTGGATGGGAACTTTAAACTGCCGGAGCCGAGGCTGAAGAGCGACGTATCCCTCGAGGAGGCGTTATTAGCAAGAAGGTCAATCAGGCAATATGCCAATGCTCCTCTGAGCCTGAATGATGTTTCTCAGCTCCTCTGGGCGGCCCAGGGCATTACCGACAGTTCGGGAAAACGGACTGCGCCGTCCGCCATGGCAACTTATCCTTTAGAGATCTACCTGGTTGCAGGTAATGTGGAGAATCTGGCTGCCGGCATCTACCTGTATGTGCCTGCCGGACATGAGTTAAAGAAAATCAAAGACGGCGATGTAAGAAAAGATCTTAGTCAGATGCCGTCGGCTCAGAACGGCGCTGTAGATATCGTAATTGCCGGTAATCTGGATAAGTTTT
>JAPLHI010000179.1 GCA_026389695.1 Chloroflexota bacterium | reverse complement strand
CTTCCGAAAATTGAATCACTAAGTTTGCATGGATTTCTTAACCGGAGTCGCGTCGGATAAATTCTGTTCGGTGGGGGCGTTCATTCCAATTTCCTCATAAAATTCTGCAGGCAATTCAGCAGCCAGCGGCTGTTTGCCTTCCAGCAGGGTCTGCATTTCCCCGGCGGTTTCAAGGTTGATCCTGCCTTTAGCAAGGGCTATGGACAAGGTCTTTAATCCCAGTGCCCTGTATGCTTCAAGGGCTGAGGGATGCTCTTTCTCGAGCGTATTCAGGTGCCTTTGTATGGTGTGAATATCCCCGCGTGCAATCGGTCCCGTCAGGCAGCCTGGTATGCCGACATTTTCGATATTACTTACCGTCCCTTTAAGCAAAGGGAGCAATGCTTTTACAGCTTCTTCCTGGGTAATGCCGAAACTTGCCCAGAGGTCCGCTGCCATTTTCATAAGGGTTACTAGGTAGTTGGAAACCGTAACGGCAGCAACATGGTAAAGAGCTTTATCACCGGCTTTGAGTACAATGATATTTCCTTTCATGGCCGAAGCCATGTCATTCAATAGTGGTAAAACAGCCTCATCACCCTCGATGGCAAAAGTCGATCCTGCAATATTGCGGATAGCCTGTTCCAGGCCGGCGAATGTTTGCAGAGGATGCAGGCAACAAATATTGGCCCCAAAATATTTTGCCGGCTCCAGGATGTCTATGGAATGGGCTCCGCTGCAGTGAATAACAATCTGGGAATTATGCCAGGTCAGGCTGGCTGCAATATCGGCAATGATGTCGTCCGGTGTAGTAATAAAAACAGCCTGGGCCAGATCAGCAACATCCTGTGCAGTGTCGCATACACAGCAGTTCTGCACTTTGAAAGCCAATCTCTGGGCGGAGGACCGATTCCTGCTGTTGGCCGCAACTACGGCATAGCCGTTTTGCGCTAGCTCGACGGCCAGGGCGGTGCCGGTCACGCCGGCTCCGATGAAACCAAGTGTCGGTTTGCGATTCTTCATCATTTTTCCCCAGCTATACTTGTCTCCGGAATAGACAGACGCTTTTTCCATAATTACTTTTTTGCCCATAATTTCTACAGTGATTTCTTCCGGTTTTATTCCCCCGAGATTACCCATGATCCAGGGGCCTTCTTCAAGCTCAACCAGTACTACGATATAAGGCACCTCTTGCTCTCTATTTTCGGGCGCCACATTAATTACAGTATAAGTCTGGATTGTTCCCCTGCCGTTAAGTTCAAGGATTTCCAGTTCCGGGGAACTGCAATTTTGACACGTGATCCTGGGCGGCAGGTTAATTGAACCGCAATTGTTGCATTTAAGGCCGAGAATTTTGTTCTGTTTCAGCGCTTCGTTATATTCTTTGAAAGTAAGTTTAAACTGCATTTCATTTCTCCTCTCATGATGCCTTAAATGTGAAGGTTACCAGCCCCTCTGCAAAATAATGTTGCACAGGGTTCCGCCGTCACCGCCGAGACAATCCGTCATCCCTGTCCTGGCGCCCTCTACCTGGCGGTCTCCGCACTCGCCCCTGATTTGTTTTACAATTTCATAAACCTGTGCGGCGCCGGTAGCGCCGATGGGATGCCCCTTGGCTTTCAGCCCGCCTGAAACGTTTACGGGGATTTTGCCGCCTATTCTGGTCTCACCTTTTTCTATAGCTTCGCCCGATTTTCCATAGTCGAAGAATCCGAGGCTTTCCAGGGCAATAATCGTTGCGATGCTGAAACAATCATGTAGCTCTATAACGTCTATGTCTTTTGGACCCAATCCGGACATATCATAGGATTGCTTGGCTGCCAACTCCCTGGACCGTATGCGCGGAAGAGAATCCTTTTGTGTCAGGAGGTTACCGGCCGAAGCTTGACCGACACCGGCTATAAATACCGGCTTGGGAGTGAGTTTTCTGGCGATTTCCTCCGAGGTAAGTATGACTGCCGAAGCTCCATCAGTAAAAGGACAGCAGTCCTGAAGCTGAATGGGTGTGGCTACCATAAAGCTTTTTAATACATCATCGACAGTTATTTCTTTTTGAAATTGGGCCTTGGGATTACGCGCGCCGTAATAATGAGAGTTGACAGATACAAGCGCCATTTGATTTTTCAATCTCTCAATAGGGACACCGTATCGCCTGGAATAAAGATGACTGAGGAGAGCAAATACGCCCGGGAATGTAATTCCTGCTGAAAATTCATAGCGGCTGTCACTGGCCATGGCAAAAGTTCTCGTGGCCAGCGGAGTTCCCATTTTAGCTGCTGTCTCAGTACCCCCGGCTATCACTATGTCGTAAAAGCCTCCGGCAACGGATATAAAAGCATCTCTTATCGCTGCAGCTGCGGAAGCACAGGCATTTTCATATCTATTTGCGGGTATTCCTGCAGCGCCGATATTATCCGCGCAGAAAGCCTGTATATGCATCTGCCCCTCGGCAAAATCACTCAGACAGTTACCCAAAAATAAGGCATGGAGATCCTTTGGCTTAATATTAGACTCACTGATAGCGTCTGTTGCTGCCTCAGTAAAAAGCTCGACTGCAGTTTTATTTTGCTTGCCGCTGAACTTGGTCATGCCAACACCGACTACTGCTACTTTACGCAATTTATCTCTCCTCTATACTTTAAAATTCGATGATTTGATGAATTATAGCATCAATTTCGGCTGACAGCGGGAGCAAAAAAGCGGCTTTTTGAAATCAGTATCAGGAAGACTGTTGGAGAAATGCATAATGCATAGCGAATCAGAGCAATGACCCATACCAAAAGTATGCCCCAGTTCATGAATAGCTTCTTTTACAAACCTCTCCACGAACAGGTCATTATCCGGAGGTAACCCGTAGTATTCCTGTCTCAGTAAATGCAAAGATATTATCGCGACACCGGAACTGGTATCTGCATGCCCGAAAACGAAATTCAATCCACGGGTGAAAAGTTCAACTTCGGTGACTCCCAGCAGTTTGTGGCCTTTCTTGTTCAGAGTCTTTAATTTATCCAGAAAAACATCTGAAAGGTATCGCTCTCTGAGCGTGCTAAACGCTTCATCAGGTACCGGAACTGATTTATCAATTCCGACGGGACAACCGAATATGGAAATAATACGTGTTTGCAGAATATTCAGGATATCGCTGTCAATTCGGCCTACAGGCTGAAGTATGATTTCCATTCAGCAGTTATTTTAACCATGCGAGTATCTCGGCCAGGATAGGTTTCTGGTTATTCCGTGTTAATTCGGCTAGCCTGATAAACCTGCTCTGTTTTATCGTATCCGCTAATGGATGCGGTTTTAATGTTATTGTTCCTAGAATTTTTTTATTGCTGGCGAGAGCGTCCTGCACAGCCTTGATGAACCTCGGTGAAAACAACTCCATCTTGCCGATTTCGTCAATAACCACAACATCCTTAGCTTCGAGAGCGCTGTATATTGCGGTCACTCCAATTTCATCAAGGACGTTAACGTCGACAGCATATTTACCTACGTGAAAAGGGCTGTCAATGCCGATATGGGCGAGTACTGCCTCTTTTCCATCCAGAGTGACAATCTGAAAACCTTCTCTCACACCAACATTGCGGATTTCTTGTGTATAGAAACCCCCGGCATTACATTTCGACTGTGTTAGTGCCTGTCGAATTAAAGTTGTTTTGCCAGTACCGGGCATGCCGGTAAGTAGATAAGCTTGCGCCATCAGCTTTCTTTGCTGGATTCAGTCTTCTTCTTACGGGTGGGGGTCTTTTTGACTGGTTCAGCCTTCGTTGCTTTATCCGGTTCAGCAGCGGATTCAATTTTCTTCTTTCTCACGACTGGCTTCTTGGCTTTTTCGGCCTTTCCGGCAACTACTTCAACCTTCTTCTCCGGCTCTATCTTTTCTTTTTTGGGTGCGGTTTTCTTGGCTGGTGCAACTGGTTTTTTCGGTTTCAATATCTTAGCCAGCGCCTTTACCGGTTTGGGCATTTCCTTTTCCTTCTTGGGAACGGCTTTAACCGCCGGTTTTATGGTTCCACCTGAAGCGAGCAATAAAGCTTTTCTTTTTTCTTCCAGCTTTTTCCTCTTGCGTCGATGTTTGATAATTGCCATTTTTCTACTTTTATTCATTGCATATCCACCTGTAAATTTTGAGTCTAAAACGATAAATTCATTTTGTATTATCTCTAAAGTTGCCTGCGATTTCAAATCGGGCTAAGCGCTATGCTATATATTTCGTCCTAAAATATTCCGACAATCCCACCAATAATCTAAAAACTTCTTCGGTTGTGTCAGGTGATAATGATGCCAGCCCACAGGTTGGAGTGATCAAACTGCGCAATATTATCTCTCTGAACGAAATCCCATCTCTGCTGAAAACAGCTACTACCTCTTCCAATCTACCACTGAGACTGGATAACGATTCTTTTTTTAGAATGTCCTCATCATTAGGTACTATGCCCCAGGCTAATGCGCCACCACGTTTGATGAAGGCGTTGACTTCGGCTGGATAGCAGGCAAGCGATTCCGCATAGTTATATGCATCAAAACTAAGAATATCTATTGATGATTTTAACAGCAGCGTCCAATCGGCACCTCCACAGCAGTGGATTCCTTTTATTCCTTGAAGACCTCCCAGAACTTCTTCAATTAATGCGGTAACCTGTTCATTGGAAATTGATACAAAGGCTGATCCCAGAGACGCCAGGTAGGGTTCATCAAGAAATATCAACGTATCCTCGGTTATCGCAAGTAAAAACCTTTCCTGCCACATGGCTTTAAGTCTCAGGAATTTGGCAGCAGCGTCGGCCAGCAGCTCATCATACAATATGCCCCTGCCTGAGGCATCAGTT
>JAPLHI010000224.1 GCA_026389695.1 Chloroflexota bacterium | reverse complement strand
GCGCAGTCCAATGTAAAATCCGCAGCAGAGTTTCCTATCAGAGAGCCCGCCGGCGGCGTTGTGGTGAACTTGGCGTTCGAAGACGTGGCCTCATTGCCGGACGCATCCCTGGAAATAACCATAAAATTGAATGGAGTAAGGGGCGGCAGGCCCTGCAGCATTACCTCATGACTGATCATTAAAGTAGTGTCTGTCTGCGCCGGCTGCAAAGTGCCATATGTAGCCGACGTGCCGTATGCTACCTGGCTGGTGGCAGGTTCATCTGTTTTCCATGTAATAGTGGCCGATGAGCCTGTGATATTCACCGAGTTAACAGTAGAGATTACAGGGGGCGTCTTATCGGCAATGCCGAGCAGCCTGAGGACCTGATCGACCTCCTGGCTGGCATCCGGGGATTTGGGGTCGTCATCGAGCCTTGATTTGACTGTGAGATGATAGGACTTGTTGGGCTCGAGGCCAACCAGCTTCACATTAATAACGGCACTATCTCTACCAATGTCACTGAACTCGACATCGGATATTACGGGGGCTTTGGGGGTGCTGCTCTCTACATTTGTTTTCGGCAGTATAACCGGTACAGCAGCAGGCTTATTCAACTCGCCAAGAATATAAGTAGCAGCGAAACCCATCACAGTAACTATGGCCAGCAGGGACAACAACAGCGGCAATATTGGCTGCTTTTGCTGCGGCCTTGATTCACGCTGGCCGGCTTCCCGAGGCCTTCGCTCCTTTCTCCTGCCCTTCTTTTCGTAGGGTTGCTCCATAGGTACAGGTTGCGGCGGGTACATCGATTCATAAGGCATAACGCCAGGTTGGCCATAATATTGATCGACCGGCGGTTTATAAACAGGATATGGCTGAGCTGCCGCTTCACTCGCCTTATAGAATTCTTCCGCCTTGATGATAGGCCTGGTTCTCTGGGGTGGCAGACGGTTCCAGCCGCAAGTTGGGCATACCTTGCTGCGGTCGGGAACTGCGGAGCCGCAACTGGGACAGATACGCTGGGTGTCTGTCTCCGGCAGAGCGTATATCTCCTTTGATGCCTGAGGTACGGCCGACATCTGCGGATAGATTTGCTGGGGTGGGGTATGGTGTGACACAGCACTGGTTTGTTCCGATGATGAACTGGCAGCCCTTTTTTCCTCAATTTTTCTCCAGAGATCACCGGTATGCCTGCCAGGTAACTGCGCCGGTCCTTCGGCTAAAATATTGCCACCACCGAATTTGCCGTGTATGGGGCACAAGCTGGATCCAGGTGGTATGGGCGTACCACATTTCCGGCATACCTTTTGAGTTGAAACAGGTCGCTCGGGCTCCGGTGAGGTATATGTATAAGCACGTTCACCGTGGGCGGGTTGCATAACACCGAAACCCTGTACGGGTGTTTGGGTCACGAGCGTGCCCAGCCGACCGCAATAAGGGCATTTCTTGACACCCGGGTCTATCTTTGACCCGCAATTAGGGCAATAAAACTGGCCGAATCCACCCGTACCCTGTGAACCCGCAGCAATATATGTGCTGGCAGAATACTTGCCCGGCCTGAAAGTCAGGTCCTTCTTCCCGCAATGCGGGCAAACGCTGGCACTCGGGGACTCGATTACGAGGTGGCAACTATGGCAAAGGCGGGCGCCGCATCTCTGGCAGATGGTCGCGTTTGGTTCATTAATCTCACGGCACTTTTGGCAGATTATACTGGGCATGAACTATATTCCATAAACGTCTTCTCGACCATATCACATACGTATCTCACCGATTCAATCAGCGGGATATGATCGTTGGCTGATAATGTGTTGACCTTTTTCATTGAGTAATATAATTAAAATACAGGTTTTTCAGGTTAAATTTTACTCAGACTGCAATGCTATATTAAAGTTAAGCCATGAGCGTGTATATGTCAAGTTTAAAAGCGATTTTAAAACTGGCAATTAATTGTAGCGGAAAAGTCTGCTCAAAAGCTCGCGTTATAGGCGCGACGTCAATTGAAAGAGCTCAGCACAAACTCTATTTCGGCAGGGCTGGTGAACATTCCCTGTTGCATTCTGCGTATGGTACCGACTTTATCAATAAAATAGGTTTGCGGGATGCTGATAATGCTATACCTGTTAAATAAATCCTCGCTCGAATCCAGGCAGACGGTAAAATTGTACCCGTTAGTTGCTATTATATCTTCTAGTACTTTTACATCTGAACTCGATCCAGCAACGGTTAACAGCATCACATCGCTGCTGCTAGAATATTTATCCCAGAAAGCCTGGAAGTGGGGCAGCTCTATTTTGCAGGGGCTGCACCAGCTTGCCCAGAAATTAAGGATGACCTTTTTCCCCCTGTATTGATTGAGAGAAACCTCACGGCCGTCAATGGTTTTTAGCGTAAAGCTCGGTGCTTTGCTGCCGATATAGGGTGCAGAATCGGTCTGATAGTCGGTTTTGAACTGGAAGTTGCCTTCTTTCATCTCATTACCTGCCGCATCTTTGGAGATCACCTGGAAATGGTAGGTAGTGGAGGGTGAAAGAGCGGAAATATAAATACTGTGTTCAGTGCGCAGCTCGCGGTCTTCGATTGATGTGAATTCGTATCCCGTGCTCGGGCCGTATTTAATTACTGAAGTGGATTTCTCGTCCGTTTTCCAGGTAATGGTGGCCGTAGCATCGCTAACCGCTGTATCAGGTTTGCCGACTAATTGAGGCGGCGTCGTATCGGCAGCGGAGGCTAATGTGTCAAAGTGATCCTTTTTCGGCTCAGCTTCCACGCCTGCCGCATTCCAACTGGTTACATCAATAAAATATCTTGTACCACTTTCCAATCCAGGTAG
>JAPLHI010000135.1 GCA_026389695.1 Chloroflexota bacterium | reverse complement strand
ATGACTAAAAATACTTCTTATTATTCACTCATGGCAGCCGACTATCAAAAAGTCATTAAATTATCCAAGGATCCACAGCAGGTTGATGCTGCCGCCGCGAGCATAAGATATATGCAGAGCAAAGGTTATATACGCTGATCCTGCCTGAATAGACGCTCCAAAAACCGCGCTACGGCAGCAGCCATCTCTTCTTCGTAACCACCCCAGAAGTGGTCCGCCCCTTTTATTAATTTAAACTCCTTTGGTTCAGCAGCTTCAGTATAATACCCTGCAACATCATCCGCTGCCACAAGTTCATCATCACTGCCGCTGACGATCAGCTTCGGTTTAATACAATTTTTCAACAGGGCGATGTGTGATTTTTCAAAATAAGGCGAAATTAAAGCTATCCCCTGTACACGTTTATCAGCGCAGGCTACGGGAAGGGCCACTGCCGCGCCGAAGGAATATCCGGCCAGTGCAAGCTTCTCAGAATCAACTGCGCGCTGCGTTTGCAGCCACTGGAGCGCAGCGCCTGTATCCTCCTGCTCAGCCAAACCTCCACCATGTTCGCCTTCGCTCCCACCGACACCCCTGAAATTGAAAAGCAGCGCGGCTATGGAACTGGATGCCAGCGCTGCCGCAATGGCATAAGTAACATTATTATGCATGGATCCCCCATACAATGGATGCGGATGGCAGATCACTGCCGCAGGTACCTTCCCCTTTCCCTCAATTTTGTAAAAAATCCCTTCCAGTTTTAAATTTCCACAGGGAAAAGTGACGTGCTCCTGCTTCATTCTTTCTTGTCCACGCGTGTCCCCCACCAGGCTTTAAGCCTTGCCAGGATCGTCTTTTCATATCCCTGCTCGGATGGAAAATAATAACGCTTCCCCTTCATGGAGTCCGGCAGGTTCTGCTGCTCCACGAAATGGCTTTCATAATCATGGGCGTATTTATAACCTTCCCCGTAGCCGAGATTTTTCATCAGGTTAGTGGGAGCGTTACGGAGATGCAGGGGAACGGGATCATTGCGTGTAGTTTCAACGTCTTTTTTCACCCTGCCGTACGCGGTATAAAGTGAATTGCTCTTGGGAGCGGTGGCCAGATAAACCACGGCCTGCGCCAGCGCAAGGTTCCCCTCCGGCATTCCTATAAAATGCGCTGCCTGCTGGGCTGCTACTGCTACCACCAGCGCCTGGGGGTCAGCCATACCCACGTCCTCCGAAGCAAACCGTATCAGGCGCCTGACAATATATAATGGATCCTCCCCGGCCTCCAGCATCCTGCCCAGCCAGTAGAGCGCAGCATCGGGGTCATAACCACGCAGTGTCTTGTGCAGTGCTGAAATAAGGTCGTAGTGCTGGTCGCCGGCCTTATCATACAGAAGCGCGCGTTTCTGCAATGAGTCTTCAATAGCTGCCAGATTTATTTTTCGGACGCCATCGCCGCCGGGTTGCGTAGCTTGCGCCGCCAGTTCCAGGGCATTCAGCGCAATCCGCGCATCACCGTTGGACATAACCACCAGGTTTTCCAGCGCATCTTCAGCAAGGGAGATATTCAATGAAGCCAACCCGCGTGGATCATCTTTCAACGCACGCTCAATGATCAACCTGATTTCCTTATCTGTGAGAGCGTTTAAAGTAAATACCCTGCTTCTGGAAAGCAAAGCCGAGATAACTTCGAATGAAGGATTCTCAGTGGTAGCCCCGATGAATGTTACTTCGCCATTTTCGACATAAGGCAGTATGGCATCCTGCTGACTTTTATTAAAACGGTGAATTTCATCGATGAAGAGTATGGTACGCTGCCCTGTAGCCTTGCGGCGTGTCCTGGCTTCTTCTATTACACGCCGCAGGTCGGCCACCCCTGCGGCAACTGCGCTCATGGGGGCAAAATATGAGCGTGACACATTGGCAATGACATACGCCAGGGTGGTCTTGCCGCTCCCCGGCGGCCCCCACAGGATCAGCGAAGGAAGTTGATCCGATTCAATGGATTTGCGGAGTACGTGGCCTTCGCCGATGAGATGTTGTTGTCCAATGTATTCGGCAAAGTTACGCGGTCTCATTCTTGCCGCAAGCGGCATAACAGAAGAAGAGTCCGGGCTGTCCCCGGTGTCCTTCTTGCCCTTGAGCTCCGGACCACCGAGGTCGAAAAGGGTCATAACGATTGAGTCTCTTTATTTTTAAGTTCCGGAGCCAGGTCTGACGCCCGCTCATAGTAATTCTTTATCTTCTCAATATAGGTCAACTTGGAAGCTATCAGGGTAACACTGGCGTAGTCCTTAACGCCATAGAAATCCCCGCCGTGCACCTCGCCGTCATTGGTAAGCTCACGAAGGTGGTTGCCTACTGACCGCGTCATGCCGATGTTAGCATGCTTGGCCGGTACACAGAGTAGATACAATGCCTTGCGCGCGTCTTCAAGCCGGCATTCAATAGAGAAATGGCTCAAGGCTGCGCTCATGGCTTCCATGGCCTTGACGGTCTCCTCGCTTTTATTTTCAAAGTTTTCCCCTTTTTTAAACAGTGAAAAACCGGCGTTGGATAACTGTGCCGTACCGTAACCTATGGCGCTCCAGCCGCTCAGTGATTGTACAATATCTCCGATCCCTACATGGCTGGTACCCAGGTACTTCGGATCCACGCGCTCACTGGCGCGAAGGAAATCATAAAAGGGGGTGACGATCTCTCTGTTCAGGGCATCATTATCGGCAGCAGATGTTACGCTGGCCTCGGACCTAACCTTCTCATTGTCGAAAAGGAAGGTTGCATCAGCGGTTTTATCGATTGATTTGAGACACAGGGCAGTATTGTATATATATGTGGGAACATTATTCTCGGCTGCAAGCGGAAGGACGACCAGCGCATAAAGCGGCTTGTTTACGTACCGGTCCTTCAATTTCCTGGCCAGAATGGATATCCCGCCTGAACCGATGCGTCCGGCGCTGCTGGCAACCAGCATAAAGGCATTCGTCTCAAAGAATTCACCGGCTCTCATGGTTGCTATAATTCGATCACCGTTGGCACGCATTAAATCTGCGCCTACTTCCGATTCCCTGCGCGAAGTCGCAGGCTCAGGCATAGCTATGGTGAGGAGCTTGTCACCTACTTTGCGCAGCGCATTAAGCTTGTTTTGATCGTCATTTATAGCGTAAGACCTGACTAAAATTTCCACACCACTTTCAGCTTTAGCTTTTGCAGAAAGGCGCACGAATTCCGCAGCAAGATTACAACCGCAATCACCGATCCCGATTAACACAAGTTTCATTTTTGATTAACCTCCAGGGAGGCTTCGGATATGCATCCTTCAAATAGTGCGTAGTTTGTACTCTGCATGCAGTGAATCAGGCACAGCATTATTTTAACTTGCTATATACCATAACAAATATATTTTGGCATGGCAACCGGATCAACATCACTTGAACCTTTTTACCATGAAGCGGTATAGTTCCACCGGTTCAGAGGGGCCGATGTGAGCCTTCTGACGGCAAATAGAGAGTTGGGTTGCCACATCACTTACTCCTTCAAGGTCGGGAAGCAGCAGACCCCGGCGGTGGCCTGACTGCACTATCAGGCCGTATTTTTTAGGATCGAGATCATCCTGGCTTTCCACCGGCTCCGGCGGCGTGAGGATATCAACGCTATATTCCAGGTCATCCAGCTCGGTGGGCTGTACGGGAGGGAAACGCGGATCAAAAGTTGCCGACGAAATAGCATTGCTTACAATCTCCTCCGCTATATTAGGTTGGGTGGGCTCAAAGGTACCTATGCAGCCACGTAACTGACCATATTTCTTTAGCGAGACGAATACCCCGGCCTGCTCCTGCATTTCAGCTGTAAGCTCCTCCGGCTTAATGACCTCGTGTTGCTTAACGTAGGTTTCCACGGCCTTTTTAGCCAGTTGTACTACGGGATGCATCTCCTTTTTCATCGCGGGTACCTCTTATTTCCCGATTATAATCCCTGCGTATCCCACTACACTTGAATAGTCACCGGATGTATCTCCACTGGTCTGGTATCTGACCAGCTCTGCTTTTCCGGCCCCGAGCTCTATGGCTGCTGTAATCAGGGCGACCACAGGAGCATAACCGCACATAGAAATATCGTATTTTGCTATGCGCTTAATCAATTCATCGGCATCGAGATTCAGTATGGCTTCAATCGCTTTCTTGTCTTTAGCTTTGGCGCTTTCGTGGGGCTCGTAATGCGTCATGTCGCTGCTTGCCAGAATTACAGCCTCAATACCCGCCTCTTTTTCCGCTGCGGCTATGGCCTTCCCTATTTCTTTGTATACCGAAGGGTTAGCCAGCGAAAGAACTATGGGCACTATCCGTATATCAGGCTTAAAGTATTGCAGAAAGGGCACCTGTACTTCTAAAGAATGTTCATGGCGGTGAGCCAGACTGTCTTCCTCTATGTTAGTCGAGGTTTTCAATATAGCTTCGGCAAGCTCGGAGTCTATCCGCACTTCCCCCAGCGGTGTTTTCCAGCTTCCCTCCGTCATGATACTGAAAGGCTTCCCCAGGCCCCGGTGGTTGGGCCCCAGGATAATAACCGTATCGGTCAGGTTGATGCGTGAAATTACTTCCCCTGCTACGGGACCGGAATAAACATAACCGGCATGAGGACACACTGCGCCTACAGCATCAATTTTCGTAGCTTGATCGGGGGAAAAATACTTTATCATTTCCCGGAGTTCATCCGGCCAGGCCGGGTAAAACTGGCCGGCAACTGCTGCATTTCTGATCATTTTCCTGCCTCCGCACTCGTAGACGTCCTTATATTAAGCTCCGCACCGCAGATGGAACATGTTGACTCTTTTACGGCAATTATATCGGTATTATAACCCACCCGTTTAATCACCGTGCTGCCGCAGTTGTAACAAACCGTATTTTCATGGGCATGACCGGGCACGTTGCCCAGGTATACAAAGCGTAACCCTGCCTCTTTGCCGATATTGTAAGCCTTCTCCAGAGTCGCTATAGGAGTTGGAGGAAGGTATCTGAGATTTCGATGAGGCTGAAACCTGGTAACATGCCACGGCGTTAGTTCACCCAGCTTCTCTTTAATCCACCCGGCTATGCCGGTTAGCTGGTCCGTATCGTCATTCATGGTGGGCACTATGTTAGTCACTACCTCGATGTGCATATTCCACCTGCTTTTAGCTCTCTCCGCCATTTCGAGTATACTGCGCCATCTGGATATTCTGGCCAGATCACGATACAGCTTATCGGTAAATCCTTTTATATCCACCCGCCAGGCATCGAGGTAGGGCCCGATCATGTCCATGGCCTCAGGTGTTATATAACCATTGGTAACATAAACAGTATATAAGCCATTCTCCCTGGCAATCTTGGCTGAATCGAGTGTATATTCAAACCAGACGGTAGGTTCGTTATAAGTCCAGGCAACTCCAGCGCAGTCATTGCGCTTGGCCAGACGTACAACTTCTTGAGGAGATATCTCACGGAGAATCCCGCTAATGGGTTCCGGTTCCTCCACACAGGCAATTTCCCAGTTCTGGCAATGATCACAATGAAAATTACATCCGATGGTACCCAGGGAAAACACCAGGCTACCCGGGAAAAAGTGAAAAAGAGGCTTTTTTTCTATCGGATCGGCAGCAATTGAAGATACCCTGCCATAATTTAACAGCCGGAGTATTCCGTTATCATTTTTCCTGACGCGGCAGACTCCACTCTTACCGGGATTAATGACACAGCGCCACTGACAGACATTACAGCGCACCCTTTGCCCGGGCAATTTGTCGTATAGCAGCGCTTCCGGCATAAACTACCTCGCTCCCTTAAACAATTATATCATTGAGAGCCATGATCTGCTTTATCGCTGCTTTGACATCAGATTCAATTTTCTGCTAAACTGAGTCTTTGATGTGAACGCAGCAACAATTCTGCCTGATCTCCTGTGGATGGGGTACCTTTACACATTTTACAGTCTCAAAACCTGCCAGTTATTACCGGACCCAGTCCACTTGACCATAAAATAAAATACTTGAAGGAGTCAAAATGAAAGTTACTCTGAGCGTAATCAAAGCTGACATTGGTGGATGGGTGGGCCACTGCAGCATGCACCCGGATTTGATTGCCGAGGGCCAAGAATCACTGGCAAAAGCCAAGAAGTCCGGGCTTCTCATCGACTACCACGTCACGCGATGCGGAGACGATCTTCAATTCATCATGACTCACAAATATGGCGTGGATAACAAGAGGGTCCACAAGATGGCCTGGGACACGTTCCTCAGGTGCACAGCCATCGCCAAGAAATTAAAACTGCACGGCGCAGGCCAGGACTTACTCACTGATGCCTTCTCGGGCAACGTTAAGGGACAGGGCCCCGGTGTGGCCGAAATGGTGCTTGAAGAGAGAGAGGCAGAGCCCGTCGTCATATTTATGGCGGATAAAACGGCTTCCGGCGCCTGGAACCTGCCGCTTTACTCCATATTCTGCGACCCCTTTAACACTATCGGGCTGGTCATCTCGACCAATATGCATAAAGGCTTCAAATTTGAAGTCCTCGATGTCAAAGAGAGTAAAAAGGTGATGTTCAACTGTCCCGAAGACATGTATGATATGCTGGTTTTCATCGGGGCGCCGTCACGCTATTCGGTAAAGACTGTATATTCCCGGGAGACCGGTGAAATAGCTGCCAGCTCATCAACTCAGAAGCTGTCGTTGCTGGCCGGCCGCTACGTCGGTAAGGACGACCCGGTCTGCATAGTCAGGGCGCAGGGTATCTTCCCTGCAGTCGGCGAGGTGCTGGAGCCATTTGCCCGTCCCCATATCGTGGAGGGATGGATGCGCGGCTCGCACCACGGCCCGTTAATGCCGGTTGCCGTTCACCAGAGCACTCCAACGCGTTTTGACGGTCCTCCCAGGGTCATAGCCGCAGGATTTCAACTGGCACATGGCAAACTGGTTGGCCCGGTTGATATGTTCGACGACCTCGCCTTCAATAATGCCCGCCAGCAAGCGCTTGATATGGCCGATATGCTCAGAAGGCACGGCCCGTTTGAACCGCACCGGCTGCCGCTGGACGAGATGGAGTACACAACCATGCCCCAGATCATGAAGAAATTGAAGAGCAAATTCGAAAAGATTTAGATATTTCATGCCCAAGCTTCTCCTGGCTACCACTAACCGCGGCAAGGCGGCGGAATACCGCTCGCTATTAAAAAATCTCAACTTCGAACTGGTCACACTGGACCAGCTCGATATTCATCAGGAAGCTGAGGAAAATTATCCTGCGTTCGAAGAAAATGCCCGCTCCAAGGCCACATTTTACGCTGCCTTGAGCGGGCTCCTTACTTTAGCTGACGATTCAGGGCTGGAAGTGGATGTCCTCGGCGGTGAACCGGGTGTCCGTTCATCAAGGTACGCCGGGGAGAATGCGAATGACAGCGATAGGGTAAATTTCCTGCTCAACAAGCTCAAGGACGTCCCGGGTGAAAAACGTCAGGCCAGGTTCAGGTGCGTGATAGCTATAGCGGAACCGGATGGAAATATTCACATAGTAGAAGGGGAATGCAGCGGTTTCATAGCCCTGGCGCCCCGGGGCGAAAATGGCTTCGGCTATGACCCCGTATTCTATCTACCCGAATATAATAAAACCATAGCGGAGATATCGCCTGACCTGAAAAACGAGATAAGTCACAGGGCCAGAGCAGCCAAAAAAGCACGTATCCTACTGGAGAAAATCTCCTCCAAAATTCAATAATGCCTGTTATTAATCACGCTTAACCAACCTTTTACTAAATTTTGATCCATGTCCCCTGGTGATGAAATTTGATTTAAATCCAAGATTTTGCTATTATTAATGCAAATGATTCGCATTATCAATATTAATTTATCATGGTAATGAAGCTGGAACTAACTAAATTAATGGACCCCGGCTCGAGGTTGACTGAGCAGAGGGCGCTGATTTACAAAATTATCAGTGATGGCGGGCAGCATCTGGATGCCGATGAAATATATAGCCGGGCGCGGCAAAAAAGCGCGCGTATCAGCCTTGCCACAGTATACCGGACACTTCAAAAATTCAAACAGATGGGCATTATCGATGAACTGCATTTCGGCCAGGAACACCACCATTATGAGACCAGGCAGGAAGGTGAGCACTATCACCTTGTTTGCCGCAGTTGTGGAAAGGTAATTGAGTTCACTTACCCGCTTTCAAGCAAAATAAAAAAGGATGTCATGGAAGCGAGGGATTTTAAAATCGTCGGAGCGGAAGTCAATATGACAGGCTACTGCCGGAGGTGCCGTAAATGACCGCCGGTTTGGATAAGATAGCACTCACCAGGATGAAGGACGGCCGGGGAGGCACCGTAGTTGAAATTATAGGGGGTGCTTCCATTACCGAGCGTCTCACAGCCATGGGCATCCATCCCGGTAAGCATATCACCAGGTTCTGCTCTATGTTTTTCAGGGGGCCCATCACCATAAGCATCGATAATACGCAGGTGGCATTGGGCCGGGGTATCGCGGATAAAATACTGGTTATACCTGATGGGTTGACTGATGAAGATTCTACTTGCCGGTAATCCCGGCGCCGGTAAAAGTGTTCTTTTCTCACACCTGACAAGTTCACACATAACTACTCCCCATTATCCGGACACTCAAATCAGGTATACGTCCGGCCTCATGAAAGTAGCCGGGGATACAGCGGAAATAATCGATGTTCCCGGTGTTTATTCACTCGAGGACAGTGGTAAATCCAGCTATGTAGCAACGCAAATGATTCAGGACGGCAATGTCATTATCAATGTGATTAACGCCACGCACCTGGAACGGGATCTGTACCTGACACTTGAATTAATGGAAAGGAAAATTCCTCTGCTTATCGCTTTAA
>JAPLHI010000220.1 GCA_026389695.1 Chloroflexota bacterium | reverse complement strand
CCTCAGCTTCGGCCTGGCTGCGCACCTTGAAATAAATGTAGCGATAAATCTTGTCAAAGTGCATATCGTAAAGCGCTGTAAATGCTTCTCGATCGCCATTAACCGCTCTCTGTACTATTAGTTCTTCAACTAACACCAGGTTTACCTCAAAATTACCTGGTGTCTATTATATATAAACGTAAGATGGTATAAAAAGTTTATGCGCATTATACGGAGTTAATTTGACTTGTGAATTGCATATCTTTGAATGAATCGAGGTGAGACGTTACAATGTTAGCGAATATAGTATTTTGCAGTACGATATTGGTTATTAAAGTAGTCTGAGTTGGGGCTTACAAAAATATATGTCCAGACCGATATGGCTTGTAAAATTAATTGAAATAGGTTTTCCACAACGTTTCCTGTTTGCCCGTCTGACTCGGGTGAAAATACTGGGCCGGGTTTTAGACCGCTGGCTGTTTGAGGGAGATGATATTATGTATCTTCCCAGGGACAGGGTTGTATCGGTAGATATAAATTTAGATACATCCGATCAATTGGTTTTACCTTCTCAAGTCGTACACCATTTTATTGAAACCGCCGGCTATCACTGGATTATGAATTTTTGTATCTGCCGCGAGAGCTCGAAATGTAAAGACTACCCGCAAAACATGGGATGTTTATTCCTGGGCAAAGCTGTACTGGGAATAAATCCCAAACTTGGCCGGATTGTGACCAGGGAAGAAGCCCACGAACATGTCAGAAAATGTCGCGAAGCAGGTCTTTTCCATCTTGTGGGTAGGAATAAACTCGATACGGTCTGGCTGGGTATAAAACAGGGAGACCAGCTACTGACAATATGCAACTGCTGCCTCTGGCGCTTCATTCCGGACATTGCCCCGCATATTGCACGTAAAGTAACTAAAATGCCCGGCGTCCAGGTGGAAGTTACCGATGCATGCATAGGTTGCGGGACATGCGTCTCAGCATGTTTTATTAATAATATTAAGCAAATAAACGGCCATTCCGTGATAGGTGATGGTTGCCTTGGCTGCGGCAACTGCGTTGAAGCGTGCCCTAACCACGCTATCAAATTGATTGCGAATGACCGGCAATATGTGGGCAACTCTATTGAAAGGCTGGCAAGGGTGATTAACGTCGCATGAAAAATATTTTAAGGAAGCGAACACACGAAAAAAAGTCTGTTGATTGAAATAGGATGATAGACAAAGATTTATCGAATTGTAGTATGGAGGGGAAGGTATGCATGGTGACTGGCGCCAGTTCCGGAATTGGCAAAGAGATAGCATCAGGCCTGGCCGGACTAGGTGCAACGGTAGTTCTAGTTTGCCGTGATGCTGTCAGAGGACAATCTGCTCTGTCTGAAATTCAGCAGAGCAGCGGCAACAAATCGCTCGATCTATTATTGGCTGATCTGTCTTCTCAGAAACAGGTGCGGAGCCTGGCCGGTGACTTTAGACGAAAATATAATGCTTTGAATGTGCTGGTCAATAATGCTGGCGTGATTACGGAAAAACGGTGTTTAACTGAAGATGGAATCGAGATGACGTTTGCAGTCAATTACCTGGCGTATTTCCTGTTAACCAACCTGTTAGTGGATGTGCTAAAAGCCAGCGCTCCCTCACGTATAGTTAACATAACATCGATGATACACAAGAGCATCAAGCTTGACTTTGATAATTTACAGGGAGAGAAAAAATTCAACAGAGACTTAATCTATGCGCAATCGAAATTGGCTGATATTATCTTCACCTATGAGCTGGCGAGGAGATTGGAAAATACCGGTGTTACTGTAACCTGCGCATGCCCGGGCGCAACTGCGACTCATATCTGGGAACGCTCAAGTAAGTTCATGAATACCTTGTTTAAAATATTTATGAAAGAGCCGTCGGAAGGAGCAAGAATACCGCTATATTTAGCTTCATCACCGGAAGTAGAAGGTGTAACATGCCAATATTTCCAGGCCAGGCAGCATCTGAAAAATTCCAGGGTAAATCCCGCAAATACCATGGCAAAGTCCTCCCGGGAAACCTATGATAGAGATGTTGCTAAAAAGTTATGGGAAACAAGCGAGGCACTGACCGGGCTCCGCGCTATATTAACTTAACCTGATTTTAATTTATGTAGCCCGAGCATTGAAAAAGGACTTGATTCGTTAAATCAGCTAATCCATTTTTTCGGGTATCAAGCCGGATTTTTTTACCCACCAGAAAGAAAGACCCGTTGCGATAAGAGTTGAAACCACAAGAAGTGTCACATACCAGCCCACATCCTGTGGCCCCATGGCAAAAGCCGAGTTACCGAAAATAGTGGCCAGAGTGTTGGGGACCAGCACTGCTGTACCAAGCACAGTCAGATAGGTCATCAGCAGGGCCATCCTGTTATTCATCAGTTGAAGCTGATTGTTGTAGATTGACTGGAGGACTTCCAGCCCCGAAGCCAGGACTTCAGATAAGTGTTCGGCAAGGCCAATCTGGTTATTAACATCTTCAGCCAGAAGTCCTACTCTTTCCAGCAATGCAGGCTCGTTGGTTAAAAGGTTGGCATCACCATAGCGTAAATCATGCAATACATCTATAGTTTCCCAGAGAGCATCGAGATAAGTCATCAGAGCATGTTTCATGTTGTAAATCCGCGGTCCCAGCTCACTACGGGGTGTGTGGGGATCCATCAGGCTTTTATTCAAGTCGTCACCACTTTCTTCTATCTGGCGTAGATGTTCGAAATTGCGATCGTTATTTTGATCGATAATCCGTATCAATAATAAAGTGAGCTTATCTTCCGCTGAAACATCCAGGGGGATTTTTTTTAATATGGTATTAGAATAATGACGCAGTCGAGTGAAACGACGGTCAACAAGAAGCGGGTGAATTGTCAGAATGAAGTTTCTTCTCAGGAATAAAAGGGTTGAATGAGACTGAACATCAATATGTTC
>JAPLHI010000124.1 GCA_026389695.1 Chloroflexota bacterium | reverse complement strand
AAGAACTCGGCGTTGGTCTGCGATTTAGACAATCGCTCGATGACGCGCTCGGAGGCGTCGGTAGCGCTGTTGGAATCCTCGGCCAGCATGCTGACCATGCGGCGCAGCAGCCATATCTTGGATACAGTGGCCTCGCCGATGAGCAACTCCTCGCGCCGTGTGCCGCTGCGCATGATGTCGATGGCCGGGAAGATGCGCTTCTCAGCCATCCTGCGGTCCAGGTGCAGCTCCATGTTGCCCGTGCCCTTGAACTCCTCGTAGATAAGGTCGTCCATGCGGCTGCCGGTGTCCACTAAGCAGGTAGCTAATATGGTAAGGCTGCCGCCCTCCTCGATGTTGCGCGCCGCGCCGAAGAAACGCTTGGGCGGGTAAAGGGCCACCGAGTCGATGCCGCCCGAGAGTGTGCGGCCGCTGGGGGGCATGGCCAGGTTGTATGAACGGGTCAGGCGCGTGATGCCGTCCAGCAGTATGACCACGTCCTTGCCGATCTCGGCCAGCCGCTTGGCCCTCTCCAGGGCAAGCTCGGCCACGCGCGTGTGATTCTCCACCGGCTCATCGAAGGTGGCCGAGACCACCTCGCCCTTGACCGAGCGCTTCATGTCGGTGACCTCCTCGGGGCGCTCGCCGATGAGGCATACCATGAGGTGCACCTCGGGGTAATTGTTGGATATGGCGGTGGCGATATTTTTCAGCAGCAGGGTCTTGCCGGCCTTGGGCGGCGATACGATCAGGCCGCGCTGGCCGCGCCCGATCGGCGCCACCAGGTTGATCAGGCGTACCGAGAGGTTCTTGGGGTCGCCCTCCAGGTCTAACATATCGTCGGGGAAGATCGGCGTGAGCTGGCCGAAGTGGGGGCGTCCCTTGGACTGGTCGGAATCCAGGCCATTGACCGTCTCCACGCGCAGCAGGCTGCAATATTTCTCCCCCTCATTGGGAGGGCGGGCCTGTCCTGTTACCATATCACCGTTGCGCAGGCCGAAGCGCCTGATCTGTGAATTAGAAATATATACGTCGTTGGGCCCGGGCAGCAGGCTTTCTTGCCTTAAAAAGCCGTAACCCTCATCCATAATTTCCAGTATGCCGCCCAGGCTCATATAAAATCCCACCTGTGGTTCCGGCGGCTGGACAAAGACAGCGAGCTTGGCAACGAGGTCTTCCCTGCTCAGCTCGGTATAATTTTCTATACCCTGTTGCTTGGCAAGCGCCATAAGCTCCTCAATGGTTTTTGTTTCAAGTTCTGTTAAGTTCATCATAGTAACACCTCGAAGTATTTACTGCGTAGATATTTTCACGGTCTGTGTAATGCCCGTTTGCCTGAAAATGTTCGTTTATATATTTTTTACGTCTCCCATGACCTTGCGCCAGTCATCGTTGAAGCGCGCAATGCCGATGTCTGTAAGCGGGTGCTTGGCCATCTGAAGCAGCACCTGGTACGGCACTGTGGCTATATGAGCTCCGGTTTTGGCCGCTGCCAGGCAATGCTGAGGATGCCTGATACTGGCGGCGATAACCTCAGTCTTGATCTCAGGATACTGCTTGTAGACCAGCATAATATCCTCAACAACCTGCATGCCGTTCTTTCCAATATCATCCAGCCTGCCCACGAAAGGGCTTACGTAAGCCGCGCCGGCCAGTGCGGCCATCAGCGCCTGGTTGACCGAAAAACACAGGGTGAAATTCACCTTGATCTTCTCTTTCGCCAGGGCGTGTGTGGCCTCAATGCCCTCGAGGCCGGCGGGTATCTTTACCACCACGTTTTTAGCCCAGGTGGCTATCTCTCTGGCCTCGCTGATCATACCGGCGCTATCCTGGCTGATCACTTCTGTGGAAACGGGTCCGGGAACTATGGCGCATATCTCCTGCACCAGCTTTTTATAGTTAACCTTGCCCTCCTTGGAAACGAGGCTTGGATTGGTTGTCACGCCGCTGATGATACCCAGCCGTACGCCGTGTTTAATGTGCTCGATATTGGCTGTATCAAGAAAAAGACGCATATTCCTCTCCTTTCTGCGAATTTATCACTGTTGACAGCTCGCCTGGTCGTATCATGATATTGGAAGCCCGACCTGGCTACCCTCTACCAGGGTCTCTTTGGCGGCGCCGATGAAATTCATGAAGAGAGGGTGGGGCCGGTTAGGACGAGAGCGGAATTCCGGGTGGAACTGACAGGCTACCATCCAGGGGTGGTCTTTGATTTCGCTTATCTCCACGAGGTTACCGTCCGGTGACAGTCCGCTGAATGACACACCCTTCTTCTCGAAGACGCCCCGGTAATCATTATTGAATTCGTAGCGGTGGCGGTGGCGCTCGTATACTACCTGCTCGCTGTAGGCGTTAGCTGCCCTGGTACCCGCAACAAGGTGGCAGGGGTAGGAACCCAGCCGCATCGTGCCGCCCATATCGTTTATCTTACGTTGCTCGGGGAGCAGGTCTATCACCGGGTAGGGTGTATCATGGTCGAACTCTGTGGAATTAGCCCTTTTATTGCCCAGGGCATACCTGCCGAACTCTATCACCATTACCTGCATACCCAGGCATAGTCCCAGATAGGGGATATTATTATGCCTGGCGTAGGAAGCCGTAGTAATCATGCCCTCGATACCCCGGTTGCCGAATCCCCCCGGCACGATAATGCCGTGCACCGAGCGGAGCAGGTTCTCGTTAATGCCCTTTTCAAGGTCTTCCGACTGGACCCAGGTTATATTGATGTGGCGGTCGTGATAAAGGCCGGCATGGCATAACGACTCGCGGACGGAATAATAAGCGTCCTCCAGCTCCACGTATTTGCCGACGAGGGCGATATTGATACTCTCCTTGGGCAGCTTCATACGCGCTACCATTTGCCTCCACTCATTGAGATCGGCTTTGGTGGCGTTAAGCCTGAGACGGCTGATGATGAAATTGCTCAGGCCGAACTCCTCCAGAATCAGCGGCACTTCATATATCGTCTCGGCTGTCACCAGCGGAATGACTGCCTCCTTTTCTACGTCGCAGAAAAGGGAGATTTTATCCCGCAGCCCCTGTGTAATAGGGTAATCAGCGCGGCACAGAATGATATCCGGCTGGATGCCGATTCGTCTCAGCTCATTGACGCTGTGCTGCGTGGGTTTGGTTTTCAATTCCTTGGTAGTCCCTATAAAGGGTAAGTGAGTTACATGTATATAAAGAACGTTATCCCTGCCCACCTCGTTGCGCATCTGTCTGATTGCTTCCAGGAATGGCTGGCTCTCTATATCGCCCACGGTGCCGCCTACCTCCACGATGACTACCTGGGCGTTGGATATCTGTGCCACCTCGCGGATGCGCCGCTTGATCTCGTTGGTAACATGAGGTATAACCTGTATTGTTCCTCCCAGGTAATCGCCGCGCCTCTCGCCGGCGATAACGGAAGAGTATATCTGACCTGAAGTGACATTTGAGGCCGCAGTCAGGTTTACGTCTATGAATCGCTCATAGTGTCCCAGGTCGAGGTCGGTCTCTGCTCCATCAGTGGTAACGAAGACCTCGCCGTGCTGATATGGTGACATCGTGCCCGGGTCCACGTTGAGGTAGGGGTCGAGCTTCTGGACTGATACCGAGACATCGCGGCTTTTAAGTATGCGGCCGATGGAAGCTACAGCGATACCCTTACCAACAGAGCTCACCACACCGCCCGTAACGAAAATATACTTAGCCATTATGAAACACAGTTAGACATGAGAGATATTTACCCTGTTCCGCCACAGTTTGCATACACTACAAAATATTTTGATCCACTGAAAAATACATACAGCCGCAATACTTTATGCTGACTGCTATTAAATCAATCCGGGTTAAAGTACATCGCGGAGAAATTTTGAATCTGCCAGATTATGCACAGATCGAATGAATCTTAAGTTAATTATAAAGATACATTGAAAAGGCTGTCAAGTTATTTGCATAAATGGAGTTCAAGCTAATGTAAAATTCAGCGAAAGCCGCCCGCCCGCAGACAATGCAGTGACGGGCCAATTTAACTGTCATAGATTAGGTCAAATTAATACATGTCATAGCGAGGAGCGCAGCGACGTGGCTATCTCTGAAGTGCAGGGACGAGTTTTTTGCCCCGCTCGATGCAGGCGCACGTTCAGTTATTCCCCTACCGTCACCCTTCATAATCGAAGCACTGATATTTAAATTTGTTTTGATGCTCGAAACCGGGTTTATTTATCGGTTTTTCTCCGCGGGTGAACCGGGCAGGCTGTACTCGAAAATTTTTATTTCAGGAAGCGCCGCCGTGAAATTGCTTGCCTTCTGGCTCGAGCTGTAAACCAGCTTATAATCTGTGAGGGTTTTCAGCGGCACAGGGCTTGCCATAGGATCGGTGCCGATGATGCTGTGACTGCCGGATTTCTGACTGGCGATAAATGCCTCGGCATCCTCGTAGCTGTTGAAGTTCTTTATACCAGTAATTTCCTTGAAATCTCCCTGAGCTGTCCTGCGGTTTTCATAGGTCATAACCGATGTTTGCCGGGGCACAACCTGTTTGCTGTCGAAATTGTAAAGCCTTATCACCATGGACCTGTAGAATTCTGGATAAAATACCAGTAGCGGCTCATATTTACCTGCTTTTTGATACCAGCACAGCTCGTAAAAATCCGATTCCTTGTACTTTGTTATCCAGTTGCCTGCCTCATTTTTTTTTGTCTGAACGCTCAATAGTGCATACAACTTATCGTTCGGTGATGCGATACGGTTATCAATGATTATATATTTAGCATTACTGTCCTTAAGCATTTCCCCGGCATTAGCTGGATTATCCGAGGTAAAGTAAAGTGCTTCTTTGATAAGAACTAATGCGCCTGTATTGGATGTGGGAATCCTGCGGCCGATGCGAGTTACCCAATAGCCATAGTCGCCCCACACTAAAACACTATAGGCTGTTGGGGGGTAATTAAAGGATTTGCCGGGCTCCGGCGCGCTGTAAAGTTTGTAGTAGAAATCCGCATCTCCGAAAGGCTCGGGAGTATTCTTTTTCAGCCACTCGAGCGCTTCCATCCATGCATCGCCTGGCGCATGCGCGGGATTTTTCGCTGTACTGACGGCATTTGTAGTGCCTGGTACTAAAACGATAATCACCAGAACAGCCGCCATTATTGCTGCTATCGCCTTTTTAGGGATGGGGATATTTCTAGTTTGTGTATGCCTGCGTGACTTTCTGCGCGCTTTATCCGCTATTTCCGGTTCTTTTGCTTGAGAGAATGCCTCTATGATCCAGCCGCCCAGGTACCCGGTGAGTACCGCCAGGCAGACGGCAAAATAGGAGGCGTATCTGACCATAGAAAAAGACGCCAGCATTATAATCAAGCTCCAGATTACCACGAAAATTTTGTCAGGCTCTCCTTTACGCACTGCCTGGTAAATTATTAGTACCAACCCGGCCAAACCTGAATAAAGGGCTAAGGCATACTGAGTCCACGCCACTTCCAGCGTGAAAAATCCACCCGGGAAGAAGATGGGTTTCATCTCACCCACCACGTTTTGCTGCATATTCCAGTTAAACAGGGGTATCAGGAATCCTATCAGCGGCTGAGATATGAATGGCAGCATCAGCCAGGTGATCAGTAGACCTATTAACCCGGGCACGGCCACTACTGCCAAAAAATATACCGGTTTTATATTGCGCGCAGACATAATGGCCGAAATTACATTCAGCGCTATGGGGACCAGTATGATAACTGCCAGCGAAAGAAAAGTTGCCTTGTCGCGTGATACCGGCGCAACGATGAGCATGGCGATGAGGAAGGTGGTAATGGCAATCTTGCTCAGGTAGTCGGTGGGGAAGCCTCGCAGATGGTCACTGATAAACTGGACAATAAAATATATAAATACTATAAAAACAAATAGCAATGCTCCCTGCCACGTAATCAGGTAAAGACCCAGGAAAATGCCCGCGACAAAGCTATAAATTATATGACGGCTGGCGGGATTAAATTGCCTCCTTCTAAGCATGGCGTAGGTAAATTGCCTTCCATGTTTGATAGCCAGTATAAAAAACACTATGAAAAATGACGTGGAGAATTCTTCCGCAACATGGTGGTCCGTATTGCCAAGAAGAGACCGGGAGAGGAATTCACCGGGCATAAGTGCCATCAGTACTATCGCGATTATACCCGCCCAGCGGTTGATGAGTGCCCTGCCGATGAAATAGACGGGAATGATGGCCAGCGCACCGAGCACTGGAGGGATGTATACGGCAATAGTATCGATTGTTTGTTGTGAAGCTGTGGCGCCTCCCAG
>JAPLHI010000136.1 GCA_026389695.1 Chloroflexota bacterium | reverse complement strand
GGAAAAAGTCCACATGCTAACCTCCCTCTATTTTTTTATATAGATCCGGCTTATTCCGGCCACTCGGTCGGAAGCAGCCGGGTGATGTTAGTAATTTCGTTGGCCGCCTTGGTATAGCGCATGATTTTGGCCATGTTGCCGGTGAGCTTTGACTGTTTGGTGATCAATGCCTGTGTAGAGTCAAGTTGTTTGGTGATTATCCTCTTCCAGATAGCGTATGTCGTCGTTATGATAAATTCGGGCTTATATATACTGAGGTTGGTAACTATCTCAGCAGCCCGGCATTTGCCGTGATAAAGATCAACATACATATACAGGTTCTCTTTTATGGGGCCTCCCTTCTCACAGATGAAATAAAATCGCCCTCCCAGGTCTTTGCCGACTCCTCGTATGACTTGCTGTCGTTGAGAGCCTCTTTGTATAGATCACACCATTCTTGAGAAAAGTATTTTGCCATTGTCCAATGCCTCCTTGCGTCAATTATATAATGTATTTACCAGGTTCGCTATTACCAATTTTATTCCAGGATATTAAGAGGATAAATCGCTAAACTAATGCTATTTAACTTCACTCAGTGGTAAATCAACTATTTACTTCGATTACTATCAGTTTTCTCTCCCCGATAAAGCAACATTATAGACATAAGGATTGAAGTTATTTCGACTGACTGCTCATTCGACAATGAATAGGACATAATTTAGCATTAACAAACATTTTTTGTCAAGGGATGAGGGGACAGATAAATCCACTAATTTTATTAGCATAATGACCTTTGCGCTTGCTCGCGGCTGTTGTGATAGGATAGTCATCCGGGCTGCTTGTAAAAAAGTAACATCAAAAAAGTCAGAGCCTTGGAACAGTCAAATAGACTAAAACGCGATATTCTTTTTCTTTTGGCAAACCGTTTGCTGTTAAGGCCAGTGTTCGATAGTGCCCAGGTAGTCCTCAACAGTCTCCGCACGCCTGATCTGCCTGATTTCCCCGTCCGGCTCAACCAGCAGCTCAGCCGAGCGCAGCTTTCCGTTGTATTGAAATCCCATGGCGTAGCTGTGCGCGCCGGCGTTGTGCAGGATGAACACGTCGCCAGGATCTATCCCCGGCAGGGGACGGTTTATGGCGAACCTGTCGTTATTCTCGCAGAGCGATCCTGTAACATCATAGACATGATCCCTGGGACTGTCTTCCTTGCCCGGCACTGTGATGTGGTGGTAAGCGCCATATAGTGCGGGACGCATAAGATTGGCCATGCTGGCGTCCAGCCCCACAAAGTCCTTGTACTTCTTTGATACATGAAGTACCCGCGACACCAGGAACCCGTGCGGGCCGGTGATAGCCCTGCCGCACTCAGTAACTATACGCACCGGGGCCAACCCTGTATCCTCAATATATTGTCTGTAAGCTCCCTGAACACCGGCGGATACTTTCTGCAGGTCTATGGCAGTCTGCTCCGGCTTATAGGGTGTCCCGAATCCGCCGCCCAGGTTGATGAAGTCGAACTTGAATCCGGTATCATGATTGATCATGGCAGCCAGCTTGAAAAGCATAACGGCAGTCTCTATTAAATAATGCTCATCAAGCATATTGGACACGACCATGGTATGCAGGCCGAACCTCATGGCGCCCAGTTCCCTGGCTTTAATGTAGGATCCGGTAATCTGGCCGGTGGTAACGCCGTACTTGGCCTCCTTGGGATCGCCGATGATGGCGTTGCCCTCCCTCAGCGGACCCGGATTGTGCCTGAAGCAGATGAGCTCCGGCATCCCCGCGTGCTTATCCAGGTAGCCGATGTGCGTGATGTCATCCAGGTTGATGACGGCGCCCAGCTGGCGGGCTTTTATATATTCCCCGGCAGGTGTGTCGTTGGAGGTGAACATGATATCCTCGCCCTTGAAACCGAGCTTTTCGGCTATAATTAGCTCGGCCAGTGAGCTGCAGTCGGTCCCGAAGCCTTCCTCCTGTAAAATGCGTACGATATGTGGGTTAGGACAGGCTTTTACCGCAAAGTAGTTCTTATAAGCCGGCTTAACCCATGAAAACGCCTTTTTGTATGCGTTGGCGGTTTCCCTGATGCCCTGTTCATCGTAAATATAGAAAGGGGTGGGATATCTCTTTAGCGCCTCGGGTAGTGCCCGCAGGATGCGTTCCGGGACCGGCTTGGATGATTCGCGGCGGATGACATCGCACCTCACCGAACTACGCCCGCGGGCGAGCTTCTCCAATCTGTCGATGTGGGGACGGCTGCCCGGGTTGTCCCTGGCCTCCTTTCTGAGCTTGCTGCCGTATAAGGCCAGTCCCTCCCTGGCGCCGGCCGTACTGATAAAGCTATCATTGGAAGCAATCGCCGCGTATATCAGCAGGGAAGCCTGCTGCCCCTTGGCATTCTTGATTATTCCGCCGTATTCGCCATGCAGCCTGATCTCCTCTATAGCCGAGGGATCCAGCCGCAGGGCTGCCAGCCTCTTTTCCAGGTTGTCTCGCTCATTCATATATTTAACCTTACTGTCTTTCACGATTAACAGGAAACTAAACTATAACACAAATTGATGATTTTTACTTCTCTCAGACAGCTCCACCACCACCACCTGAGCCACCTCCGCCTGACGAGCTGCCCTGCAGCGTGCTAACCATGCCGTTAAAGGCGTCCTGTAAAGAAGCAAGAGTGGCGGGGGTGTGAACATCCAGGCTGCTTCCACTGGTATGCGGGTAAGCATAAAACCATACCGGCGCGGGCGCATCCAGGCGGCTGAATTGCGCGATCCAGGGATTGGCGATGCCGAAGATTACCGCGTAGGGGAAATAGCTGTCCCAAACATCGAGCCTTTCTGCGGCCAGTTGACCGTCTTTGGACATTTTCCTCAAGTATTTACCAAATGCCTTCCAATCTACAGCCAGCCGGGCTAGAAGTAACACAAATGCTGTGACGATTAACGCCTTACGTTTCATGTGCAATCTCTATATATTCAGGAGCCTGCTTGATTATACGTTGAAATCACCAAATCCGGCAACGAGAATGGGGGGATAAGATACTCGTGCCCGCAACTTTTATTAAGTCTAAAACTGCGGAATTGTGAATGCAGCGCAGTTCGTATATAATGCGTTATTGAACCTGTATTTAAAGCGTTGAACAATGGTAAATAAAAAAGTGAACAAGAGGCCGGGCAGCTCAAGCAAAACAATCAAGCTGAGGAATACTAAAATAAGGCAAATCTCCCGGATTGCCGCCTCTTTATTCTTTAAAAGAGGCTATATGCAGGTGACCACCAGGGAGATAGCAGAAGCCTGCCAGATGAGCCCGGGCACGTTGTATTACTACATCAAGGCCAAGGAAGATTTCCTCAAGATATTCAGCCAGATAACAACCGAGGATCTCAACAGGTGGGAGAAGGGATTACGCAAAGACATAGCGCATATGTCGCCCGAGGACGCCCTGAGAAAAACCACGCGTGAGTTGCTTTTCATGATAGATAACATGCAGGATTCAATTATTTTCTGGTACAGCGTGTCGAGATATCTCAACAGCGAACAATTAAAAGATATTATGAATATTGAGCTGTTCTCGGTAAATATAGTAAAACATGTTATTGAGCTTGGCATTGAAAAGGGCCGTTTCAAGAACGCGGATCCATTAGTCACTGCCTACAATATCGTGGCGATGTGCCATGTATGGGTATTGAAACGCTGGCACCTGCATGAGCTTTATACGGTTGAGCAATATGCCGGCATCTTGGAGGATCTGGCGGTTTCCATGGCTCGCGGCTGTGTCGATACAAAAACTGTGCCCCAGTAGATATTGAGCGCTAATCACCAGGTACGAGAGTGGTCCCGACCACCCTGATCATCCAGTTCACCTTACTGTCGTCACTGTACCAGAAATTGCCGGTATATACATATGACAACTGTGTTACAGTGATTGCGGGAGGCTTGCCGGCAGCCAAACTGGAATGCGCATTGACGATGCTGTCGTCTACACCAATCTGAATCCCGTAATGCCGTTTCATATTGGTAAATAAATATACGTAGAATTTATCAACTACAGCCGTTGGGGGAATATCGAAATCTACCCATACCGGGGGCTGGTAAGGAAATGCTCCTCTGACGGGGAATTTATCTACGGCGTAAGTGTCACTCAAGATAGTATTTCTGTCCTTATCAAGAATGTACAATTCGAAGCTTTTACCTTCCCACCCCACGCCGTAAATGCCGCCGCAAATGCGTATTTTCTTGATCTTAAAAGACTGGCCCGGCGGAGTGAAATCGATGAGGAAGCCGCCGTCGGTCCCGGCCCACAGGGCATCCTTGGAATTGCCGGTGTCATACTTCAACTCCACTTCCTTTTCTATCATGGCGCTGACTTTTAAAACCTTGCTCAATGTGTCCAGCTTGATAGAGTATGTCCCCGGTTTATCCAGTGAAATGGTGAAGGTGGCTGTTTTGGTCACATTTTCCGGTATGGTCATTAGCTTGCTGTCGGCCTGTTCTCCGTTTATCAGCAACACAGCGTTGTAATTGCCGATCATATTGCCCGTGTTGGCAATTCTGGCGGTAACTGTAACCTCCTGACCCGGGGCCGCCTTAGCGGGAGTTACCTCCAATGACGTCACTTCGATATTTGCGGCAGCTTTTTCCGGTGGAGCAGCGCAGGCATATAACAACGTTATAAAAATGATGGCAACGAAAGCTACGGAACGGAGTTCAGTCCTGCGTTTGATGAACTGCATATCTTTTAAGACAGGCATAGTTCTGTAAAATACGTTATTTGGTGATCAAGGAACGATGAAAGTATAGTCCTCAGAATATAGCAATAGCAACTTCAGGCATAAGGCGTCATCGCTGCTAACTAAGAGAGGGAACATCTCGCAGAAGAAAGATAATGAGAATCAACCCTCGTAGCCTGCTCTTTTATATTCCTGTGCTATATCCACATAAGCATCGGCGCCAAGGCGCACCAGCGCCAGCTTTTCATCGGATAGCCGCTCTTTTATCCTGGCGGGCGACCCCATAATAAGTGATTTTTCTGGCACCTTCATACCGGGAGGAACGAGCGCCCCTGCCGCCACCATACATGAACGGCCAATTTCAGCATCCTGCAATAGCACTGCGCTGATACCGATCAAGCAGTTATCGCCAATATTTTTACAATGCACCGCGGCAGTATGCCCGATAATCACATTGTCACCGATGATTATTTCATCCGCCGTATGAATAACACAATTATCCTCAACGCTGGTATTCTTGCCAATTACAATTTTGCCGAAATCACCACGTATCACTGCTCCCGGCCAGATATTGGAGTTTTCTCCTATCTCCACATCGCCCACAATGTAGGCGGCCTCGCTGACAAAGCCTGAGGGATGAATACGGGGTGTCTTTCCCTGATAGCTTCTTATCATGGACCCCTCCTTGACGGATAAATTATTGCTGTGAATAATTATACTCTATGCCCTTATCTATGCTCTTGATTGTAATTGACATGCAAGTCGCGGATAAATACAATCTTCCCTGTGAAAATCCTGATCATCCTTGCCCATCCGCATAAAGGCAGCTTCAATCACGCCATCGCTGATGTGACTGTTCGCACCTGTAGTGAAAACGGGCATGAAGTCATTTTCCATGACCTGTATGAGGAAGATTTTCAGGCTGTTTTACCTGATACTGAAATTCCCAAAAATGCGGGTGTGCCCGCTATAATTGAAAATCACTGTAAAGAGCTGACAGGCGCCGATGGTATTGTCCTAATACACCCTGACTGGTGGGGGCAGCCTCCGGCCATTCTTAAAGGCTATATCGACCGTGTGTTCCGTCCCGGAGTCGCTTATGAGTTTGCAGAGGGTGACAGCGGTGAGGGTGTCCCCATCGGCCTGCTAAGTGCTAAGGCTGCTCTGGTATTTAATACCTCCAACACGCCGCTGCAAAGAGAGCTTGAAGCTTTCGGCGATCCGCTGCAGACACTCTGGAAAAACTGTGTTTTTGCTTTATGCGGTGTAAACAACTTTTATCGGAAAATGTTCAGTGTTATGGTCACCAGCACGGATGAGCAGCGTAAAGTATGGCTTAACGAAGTAGCTGAAACCGTGACGCAATATTTCCCACCGGTTAAAGCCAGAGTTTGAGCCGCCGGATGGCGGATACCTTCTCTTTATCTTCAACCCTGGCTCTTTCCAGCGCGTTGTGCAGTATCTCGATGCTCTTATCGTAGGTCTTTTTATCCACCGGGTAGGGTATACCATCCTTGCCGCCGTGGGCGAAGCTGAAGCGCGCGGGATCACGGAAGCTGACGGGCACTCCGTAAATTATTTCCGATATCAGGCTGAGCGCGCGCAGGGTCTTGGCCCCGACCCCTTGCATACCAAGCAGCTTTTCGAAATTCGCCGGCTGCCTCTCATACGTCTGCACAAATATTTTATAAAGCCGATCCGGGTGGATATCCCTCAGTATTATTTCGTGCCGTCGCGGCAGTTTTAGGTTCTGCAGCTTCTTCAGTTGTTCCAGGATTTTATCCGGCTTCTCCTGCTGCGAAATGCCGGCGATGGTTTCCCTGGCATCATGGCTTTCCGCAGCCACCAGGTTCAAGGTGCCTGCCGTAGCTTCGGCGCAGATGGCTGAATGTGGTTCGCAGACGAAATCAGACACCTTCTCGCCCAGCCAGTGGTAGCGCCGGGCATAGCGGTTTTCCTCGTTCATACCCTGCTGTATTACCGCCCAGTTACCGTCTCTGGTGAAGCAGAATACATGGTGATAAAGCTGGTAGCCGTCCTGCACAGCGTTGTTATCCACTTTGGCGGCCATCCTGCTGGCGTAGATCAGATTGGCGGGATCGGCTTTAATCAGGTGACCGGCGTTCTCTATCTCGGCAGGTGTTTTACGTGCGGTTCCTCCCTTGCCGCCGGCTACGAAGAAGCCGAGGTCGGATTCCATTCCCCTGATACCTTCCTTAACTGCGCCGCAGACGGTGGTAGTTACTCCGCTGGAGTGCCAGTCAAAGCCCAGCACGCAGCCGAAAGCCTGAAACCAGTAGGGATCGGAAAGGCGGTGCAACATTTCCCCCGGGCCGAAGTCTGATACAATGGCCACAGTGATTTCCCGTGCCAGCTTTGTCATGCGTGAGAATAGCCATGCCGGGGCCTTCCCGCCGTGGAGCGGAAGATGTGCCGTACCGGTGCGTCGCGGTAGATCAGTCATGTTTAATATATAATTCCCGGGTGGTTAAATAATAGCAGAATTGGAGGTGATTGAATTGGCAGCAGAAAGCACCGCATTCAACAAGTATTGGAAACCCATATTGATCCTGCTGGGCGCAGCCCTGGTAATCTGGCTGGCCTGGAAAGCAATGGCCGTATTGATTCCTTTCCTTGTCGGTATACTGCTTGCCTACTTGCTGATGCCACTTGTCACCTGGCTGGAAAAAATTCTGCCGCCCAAAGGTAAAGCTAAAAAATCAAAAAGAGCCATAGCTGTAATTATCGTGTTTATCGTATTTACCGTGGTACTTGTATTATTCATCGTGTATATAGGCGCGGCTATAGTTACAGCCTCCGGTGCGCTGACAGAGAAAGCCCCGGAATTTGTTACGAAAAGCATGGCCCAGGCAAGCGAATGGCTGGATAGCATCATGGGGAAGCTTTCGCCTGATATTGTCGACAAGGCCAGGTCAGCCCTGGCCGATGCAGGCCCCGCTGTGGGCAAATTCCTGCAGGATTTTGTGGTGGGAAGTGTGGCGGTAATACCGGCAAGTATGCCAACCGTAATGGGATTTATAACCCTGCCGTTTTTCCTCATCTTCGTGCTTATCGGTTATGAGAATTACGGTAAGTATTTTAATGAAATTCTGCCGGCCAATGTGGCACGGCACACCAATAAAATACTTACCATTTTTGGAGATCAGATGGGCCGCTATATCCGATTTCAGATCATACTGGCCACGGTAGCGGGTTTCTTGGTTTTTATAGGATTATTCATATTAGGCGAAGAGTATGCGCCCGCCATGGGGGCTATTACAGCGTTCACACAGGTCATACCCATAATCGGGCCCTTTATCTCAGCAGCAATTATTTTGGTGATCACGCTCGCATTGAAGCCGGATATGATTCTGGGTGCGATACTGGTGATAGTGGTAGCGCAGGTAATAGTGAATCTTATCGCCGGCTGGGTGCAGGAAAAACATTTCCCGCTCGATCCCGCGGTGGTAATGATATTGATGACGGTGGGAGGCTATGTGGGTAGTTACTGGGGCATAATCTTTGCCCTGCCGGTGGGAGCCACGGTCTGGGGAATTTATAAATACTTCCGCAGCGAACAGAAGGCTGAAAAAATCAAGATAGATTCACCGTGAGTGACAATCAGGAAATTGGATTGGGGGCGGATTTTAATTAGCTTGCAGGATTTCTTCCGTTTATCTCAGTAGAGGTGCTGGTCATTAAACATAGCTATCGGGGCTTCCGTTAAGCCCGCAGCAGCGGGAGATAGCCCTGCTGGCGAGGCCGATATATCTGTGAAGATAATAATACCTTTTAGTTTCGATGGTAAATATCTCTCCTGAAATCTGCTCTCCCACAGTCAATATACCGTAGCTGCGGTGCATGGCGGGGAACCTGCCGCTAACGCTGCCGGGGTTAAAGAAAAGTATATCTTCCTCGATGGTGTTCCTGGGGGAGTGTGTATGGCCGTAGAGTATGGCATCTATCTTGCCTTCGAACTGGGTGAGAAGTCCCCACTTAAATCCAAAGGGAAAAACGCAGCCATGACCGTGGATAATGCCGATTCTCTTATCATTGACTTCGACGAGGTCTTTCTCAGGCAGGCCGGGTATGTGTGAATCGTGATTGCCTGCCACACCGCGGAAGTTGGTGATCTCCTTGAGGTCGTTGACCAGGTCTTCCGAGTGGAAATCGCCCAGGTGTACGACCATATCCAGCCTGGTGAGGGCATTGATAAGCGAAGAGGGCAATTCGCTGATCCGGCGAACGTGAGTGTCAGCTATTACACCTATTTTCATGGCAGTAGAGTGGCGAAATAATAACACCTTCCGCGAATTTTGTCCAGTGCGTGTACGTATAACCATCCCACCTTCCGAAATGACAATCATGCGTTTAAGGCGTACAATTATTGCGCTTATTTCTGCTTTTTTAGGAGTGTAAAGGCCTTGAGGTATATAATTTGATAATTAAAAACCGTGAAGAGCTAATCTGGTCCGGACTTCGAGCCAGGGCGGTGGAACTTATTGATGCCGGCATAAGCCAGGTACTGCCGGGAAATCTACTTCAAACGGCTGTTAAATACAATAAGAAGCGTAAACAATTAACCATAAAAGGTACTTCTTACAATATATCACGCGGTAGGATCTTCGTCATAGGCGGGGGTAAAGCTGCCAGGCTCATGGCCATGGAATTGGAGCGCATATTGGGCGCCGAACAAATTACCACCGGCGCCATCAATAGTAAATCAGACGGTTTCCAAACGGAAAAAATTTCAGTGACCCTGGCGGGTCATCCCGTGCCTGATGCTGAAGGCGTGCTGGGAGTGCGCAATATGCTGGCCCTGAAAGCACGGTACGATATTGGAAAAGACGACCTCGTTATATGCCTGATTTCCGGGGGCGGATCATCCCTGATGCCCTGCCCCGTGGCCGGGGTGAGCCTGGAGGATAAGCGTGATATCACATGGTTGCTTCTGAGATGCGGCGCTGGAATAGGTGATATCAATATTGTGAGGAAACATTTGTCGCTTATCAAGGGTGGTAACCTGGGTAGATTTTACGAGCCTGCGAGAGTGGTTTCTCTGATTATCTCCGATGTGGTAGGCGATAATTTGGCATCCATTGCTTCAGGCCCGACTGTCCCGGATGCCTCCACCTTCAAAGCCGCTTATAACGTGCTGGAGAAATACAACCTGCTTGATAAAGCTCCGGGTAACGCCGTGGATTACATCCGCAGGGGTTGCCAGGGTTTGGAAGCGGAAACCCCCAAGGAATTGAACAACTGCGATAACTATATCATTGGCAATAACAGGCTTGCTCTCGATGCAATGGCTGAGAAGGCAAGAGACCTGGGACTGAACCCGTTTATTGTTACCACTGAGCAGGCGGGGGATACAGCAGCGGCCGCAATGGCACATGCTGATGAATTCATGCAGGGTAAATACCGGGGATTCGACGTAGTGCTTATAGGTGGGGAGACAACCCCTACAGTGCCGGAGAATGCCGGTAAAGGCGGCAGGAACCAGCACTACGCGGCTGTTTCCATGCTTGCTATGAAGGACTGTACCACACCGTGGCTTGTTGCCAGCGTGGGCACTGACGGCTCCGATTATATGTCCGATACAGCCGGGGCTATGGTGGATCAGCGTTCCCTGGATACAGTGCGTATGCTGGGGATCAATGTTCAATATTACATAGACAGATATGACACCAATACGCTCTTTCAGCTGATAGGCAGATCGCTCATAGTTACAGGCCCCACGGGGACCAATGTCAGCGATATAATGCTGTATCTTTCAGGATGAAACAGCCCTCTCCATGAAGCACACTACGAAGGGCAGGTGTTCAAACTTTTTGGTTGCGGTCTCACTGAAACCCAGTGATTGATACCAGCTTTTCAATACTCTATGACTGTCGATCATACATAGAGACACCTTTTCCCCGCCGTTTTTTTTAACATATTCAACCACGAACTCCACCAGCTTTTTACCGTGTCCCTGATGCCGGTGATGCGGCAGTACCGCCAGCTTATCAAGGTAGTATACGTTACCGTCGGCCTTTTCAACAGCTACGAAACCCACTTGGTTACCGTTTTCAAAAAGCCCGAAGAACCGGGCTTTCTTTTGCAGATCTGAAAGCCTTTCCCGCGTGATGAAGGAGGGGTGAGTAGGATTGTTCTTGCGAGTGAGCTTAAATTCCCGGGCGACAGTCCTGAAAGAGTCCCTGATCACTCTCAGGCTGTTACCTATATCGGTAGTGCTGTTTACCTCTCTTATTTCGACCATATGCCACTCATTGAATTCCATTTAACTTATTATATTTCTCCCAGTAGCGCCGGTAGATCCAACCCGGCCTGGTTTCGGGCATACCGTTCAGCTTTGCACCCCATTCCTCTATGATGTGTTTTGCTTTACCGAAGTACTTATCAATGGCTGCCTGGTTCAGCGGGGCATGATGCTCCTCCAGTGATTGAAGCATCTCCTGTTCGTACTCTTTTATCCGTGGCCGTATCTCCCCGATTGCGGCCGGAAAATGCCACAGGGCCTTACGATGCAGTTTTTCGCTCTCCCACCAGTAGGTTTCGGCATCAAAATCCGCCGAGCCTTCCAGGTATCCGGCGGGATTTGCTGTGCCCGGCCTGAATACCGGGTAAAACGGGCTGAGGCAGGGGTTGGCCGTTCCGGTAACGTAATAATATTGCTCTTGTGCGGAAACTTTTCCTACCAGTGAGCCGACCGACTGGCTGCGGCGGATCAATTTGTCAGCGGCGTGCATGCAGACCGTACCCCCGTGCCTGAACGGTAGAAAATCGTCTCTGCCGCCATGATCGCGCAGGATCGCCATAAAATCAGCAGTTGTAAGTGACCCTATTTTCTGTGACAGTAGATTTCGTGAGCAGGTTTCCCTGGCTTTCGCGGCGGCTCCCCAGGTGATAATGGGATCGGAATAGCAGCGGCGGAAATTGAAGCTTGACTCGTTTTTGCACCACCCTTTTTTAACCGCGTTTTCGATCAGCCCCGGCGAGGCTGCATCCAGATCATTTTCCAGTGAAATGACATTGGAAATACTCCATATATCTTTAATCTTTTTCCAGGCCCACCAGGATTTTACCGTCTCCAGCACGTAGGCTTCCCTGGCGTCGGCGATGAGGAAGCTGTTCATGTATAAAAATGTCTTGCGGTAGCCGCAGTTACCGCCCTGCCCATGCTTTTCCAGAAGTTCGATGATAACGTCCAGGGCCTCACGTGCCGTTTTGCCACGTTCGAGGGCAAGCCGCAGCAAATCCATTCAGGTGAGGCCTATGGCCGACGGCTTTTCACGCGTGAAAAGCGCCTCGTTACCGATCATCACCCCGTATTCATTGGTGCCCATTTCCGCGCCGAACATCCAGAAAGGCTGGCACAGCAGTATCCTGGCCGTTTCTGCAACCTGTGGAACTGAGATATATGTGCATTTTACCGTGTCTCCCGGTTTATACTGGCGACGCGGGTATATTTTGATGTTCTGTACCTCGTCCGGCTCCCTGTCGCTGTTCTTGCCGAAAAGGGTGGCGCCGTTTTTAGTTGCTGTGCCGAGGGCTACGATAGTATCACACATAATCCCACGCCTCCTTGATCCACGATTGTGTCAGTATCTTATCAGAACGTGCCTGGCTTGACAAAAGGATTGGTTGATTCAACTATGTTTTAACTCCCAGTCGCTTCTCCATTTCTGCCTTCAATTTGATCAAGTCGGTTTTACCCACTGAGGTTATCGGCCATTGGCCTTCCCATTCAAAAATCTGCTTGGGTATTTCGTATTCCGCCATTTTGCCCTTACATTCCACCTTATATTCCTTGATGTCCCTCAGTTTCTTACCGGGATTCATTCTTATATAGGATACAAGTTTCCAACCCCAGTGAGGATCCGGTATCCCAATGGTCTGAACATCGTCAAATTCATCAGGAAACAGCTTCAAAAGATTCTGATTTACATACGTCAGCGAGACATTCTCGCCACCCGTTTTTACGATACCACCCAAACGCCCGTAATAGTACAGGTAACCGCCTTTGAAAGTACCGTAATCTCCGCTATGGAAATATCCCTCTTCATCGAACAGCTCTGCGGTCTCCTTTTCCTGCTTGTAATAGCCCGAAAACATGTACGGGCTTTTATAGCAGATTTCACCCTGCTCGTGAGACATCAATGTTTTACCGGTTTCAACGTCCTTTATCACCATCTCAACGCCGGGCAAAGGCCTCCCGTTGGAAAATTTCCTAAGCCGATAATCCATGCAGTCAGGTTCAACAAGCGCTACCAGCGGACCGTTTTCCGTCTGCCCGAATAAAGTCAGCACCTGCACATCTTCTGACCTGCACATTTCTTTGACCAGCATGTCGTAAGCACTGGGTTGTATAGCCGCCATTATTTTATTAAGCGTAAATTTATATTTTCCGGCATCGAATGCTTTTTTCAGCGCCTGGAAATGGGCATCGAATCCTGCCGATGCCGTGATATTAAACTTATCCATAAGTTCCATAGCTTCTACAGCATCAAACCCATCAAGCAAGTACAAAGTACTGCCGAGATAGGCTAAATTCATAAATAAACCAAATACCATTCCCACATTGTGATACAGAGGAGAGATATTAATATATGTGTCGTCAGGCGTCATCGTCAGGTATTTAGCCAGGAAGTGAAAGGATGATGTGGGTGGTCTGTGATTCCATAAGCCGCTTTTGGCCAGGCCTGTGGTACCTGAAGTCTGACAGATGAACTGGATATCAGTTGATTTCCCCTCCCTGACAAGCCTTGATATCTCGCTCCGGTCATATCCGCGTCCGCTTTCAAGCAATTCGCTGAAGTCTAAGAATCCTTCGTATCTTTTACCCTCCCTGCTGAAGCTGATAAGATGAGTTAAAGAAGGGATACGCATCGAGGATACGGTTTCTTTGTCATATTTAAGGTCGGGGATGACGTCTCTGAGAAGCTGTATATAATCCCTGCCCGCGTTGGTGTCAGTTGATATAATGACCTTCGGGTCATTTCTTTGAAGAATACCCTCGAACTCAATAGCGCCCCACAGCAGGTTCAACGGATTAAGTACAGCACCGATCTGCAGGACGGCGAAATATGCGTACACAAACTCGGGTCTTGACGCAGGCAGCATTGCTACGCGATCACCGCGTTTAACACCCAATCTCAACAGAACCTGCGAAAACCTATTTACGTTTTCCTGAAGATCCCTGTAGCTTATTTCTTTGCCCTCAAAATAAATCGCTGTTTTCTCCGGCCGGTACGCGCAGGTTTCCACGAAAAACTGCTGAACCGTTGTTGAAAACCACCTGTTTGATAAAAGCCTTTCCTGAAACATTATATTTACCCCTTTTGTTTTTTGAATTTAAAATCATCTTATGCCGATATAATGCTGTCTCGATCAGTTAACTTATCAGACATAAATTAATCCCGCATCCTTGCCCTGCGGCGCTCGTTATAGCTCACCACTGCGCTCAGCGCTTCCGCTCCGGCGGCGAAGCTGTAATATACCGGGATTTTTAATTCAGCGAACCTTTGAATTAAATTGAAAATAGCAGTCTGCCCTTCGGGTATAACAGCCTGTTCGCAGATATAGGCTACGGGCTTGTGCGAAGCCTGGTACGCCGTGGAAATCGCTCCGCCTACTTTGAGAATGAAACCCAATCCGCTGGGCGGGAACTGGCTGGGGCGGAAAAAACCCACACAGAAATTGATTTCATCCCAGTCGGTGAGTATTTCCACCGCCCTGCCCAGGCTATCCGACTCCATCATGGTCTGTGAATAGTCTATGGGGTTACGCAGCATGTTGCCCGCAAGCTGGGTGAATCCGAGAAGTTTTTTACGTATCTTTTCAGGCAGCGGTGGCAGCCGCAGGCCCCTTCTTTCGAACTCGTCGGTCAGCAATACGCTGGCGCCCCCGCCGGGTCCGATCAGTATCACGTTCCTCCCGCCCGGATCAGGCATGAAGGAAAGAGTGGTCAGAATGTCAACCATCTCCTCCACGTTTTTCGGCCTTAAAAGGTTGAGCTGGCGGCACAGGGCGTCCCACGTGGTATCGTTCCCCGCGAGAGAAGCGGTGTGTGATGCCGTAGCCCGCGCGCCCGCCTCGCCCAACCCTCCCTTGAGAAGCACCACGGTTTTTTCCCTGGCTGCCCTTTCCAGCAGCCTGAAAAACCTTGCACCGTTCTTAACACCTTCAAGATACAGGGCGATGACTTCGGTCTCGGGATCTTCGGTCAGGTATTCCAAGAAGTCACATTCATTAAGATCGCAGGCATTGCCGAAGCTGATGACCTTACTGAAGCGTACACCGCGCCAGCCGGCTTCCCTGACAATATAGATTGCGTTGCCGCCGCTCTGGCTGATCAAGCCGATAGTCCCGCTTTCACGGGGGAAAGCGGTATCGAACGACAGCCGGGACTGAGGGGAGTAGATGCCCATGCAGTTGGGACCGATAATACGAATGCCTGTCTCCGAGGCCAGCCTGACCAGCTCTCCCTGCAGTCCGGCGGTCTCTGCTTCGCCCGTTTCATTAAAGCCGGCGGTGCAGAAGTGTATGGCTTTTACACCCCTGCCGGCACATTTACGCACGATTTCGGGCGCAACCCCGGCCGAT
>JAPLHI010000078.1 GCA_026389695.1 Chloroflexota bacterium | reverse complement strand
CTGTTCCTCAACTGCTATAAGGACCTCCTTTATCGGTATCTCCCTGTTGCACTGGCATCTGTAGCTTACTACAATGCCGAGTATTTTCATCCTGCAATCTTCTCTAGCTTGGTGAAGCCAATTATATGTAAGAAGTAATGTTTTAGCAATAGTGCTAAACTAATTTTGGTGCTTATCCGTTATTCTTACTGTTGAATTCAATTTAAGGGGTATGGAAAATGAAGGATAAATTGATATTTGTAGTGGCGTTAATAAATATTTTGCTCTTCAATCTTGTCGCGTGTGCACAAACTACATCGGGAGGGGTGGTGAAGTCGGATAAACAGAGGATTTCTTCACTCGATATAAATCAGTCTGATCTTTCAGAACTGGTTTCCGGAAATAATAACTTTGCTTTAGACCTTTACCAATCACTCCGGGAAAATGAAGGAAACCTTTTCTATTCTCCCTATAGCGTATCTATAGCTCTTGCCATGACTTACGGTGGAGCACGTGGGGCTACCGAACAGGAGATGGCTAAAACACTGCATTATACACTGCCCCAGGATAAGCTCCATTACACCTTCAACGGACTGGATCAGGAACTAAGTAGTCGCGGTCAGGGCGCACAAGGCAAGGATGGCAAAGGCTTCCGGTTAAACATGGTCAATGCCATCTGGGGGCAAAAAGATTACCAGTTTCTTCCCGCATACCTGGACATGCTGGCAGCTAATTACGGCGCTGGATTGAGAGTACTTGATTTTATGAACGCGACGGAAGAAGCGCGGAGCACAATTAATAACTGGGTCAGCGATCAGACAGAAGGCAGGATAAAGGACCTGATACCGAGAGGTGCTATTGACAAACTAACCGCACTGGTGCTCACGAATGCCATTTATTTCAATGCTGCCTGGCAGCATCCTTTCGAGAAGAACCTGACAGCCAATGGCACTTTCCACTTACTCACAGGTGATACTATCTTGGCGCCCATGATGAAACAGACGGAGTCCTTTGCATATATGGATGGTATCACTTATCAGGCAGTTGAACTGCCGTATGACGGACGTGAACTAGCTGTGCTGATACTGATGCCTGAGTCAGGTCAATTTAAAGTTTTCGAAAGCTCGTTGAATGCTGACCGGTTAAATGGAATCATCAAAACTCTTTCATATAAGCGTGTGGCGCTGACTATGCCCAAATTCGAGTTCGACTCCAGTTTAAGCTTGAAAGAAAAACTGGCCAGAATGGGTATGCCGTTGGCATTTTCCGATCAAGCAGATTTCTCGGGTATGGATGGAAAACGTGATTTACTAATTACAGATGTTCTTCACAAGGCGTTTGTTTCAGTAGATGAATCGGGTACCGAGGCGGCGGCAGCTACAGCGGTGGTTATCGGAGCAACAGCAATGCCTGCGCAACCTGTTGAAATGACTGTAGACCACCCCTTTATATTTGTGATTCGCGATATTAAAACAGGCACAATTCTTTTCGTAGGGCGCGTTCTAAATCCGGCCAAATAATTATTGGAAGGAGATTATCCCGCGTTTGATGGCGGCAATCACCGCTTCTGTCCGTGCGTTAACATCCAGCTTGCGTAATATTGATGTTATGTGATTTTTAATAGTATGCTCGCTGACCGTGAGCTTTTCAGCAATCTGTTTGTTAGTGTCCCCTTTTGCCATGAAATTCAATATTTCAAATTCTCTCGGTGTTAGCGGCGAAACGAGGATTTCAGCTCCTTTTCCCCAGTATATATCCTGGAATTGCTGCAATACTTTCCTGGCGACATCCGGGTGGTTCAGGAAGCTGTCGTTCAAAGGATATTCTCCTGAAGCAACTCTGCGTATTGTAGTAAGCAATTCCTCTGCTGAAGTACTGCGGTCCAGGTATGAAGCTGCACGGGATTTGATTGCCAGAAACATCTCCTCATCATTGGGTTGTGGCGTAACGATGATAATAGCAATACTGGGCAGTTGCTGTTTTACGGTTGCTGCCAGGTGAACGTTAGTATCCAGCATGCTTATATCAAGTACCAGTACATCAGGATAAAACTCAGTTATTGCGTTCAGTAATTCCTTTTCAGAGCTTACCGACGCACACAGATTAATGTCACCGGCCTGACCGAGCATTAATTCAAGTCCCTTGCGGAAAACCTGCTGCTTATCAGCTACTAAAATTTTGATTCTGTGATCTTTCTGTTCCATAATTCACTGATACCTGTCCTCAAAGACTGGAATCACGCATACGTTCATTTTCTGTTTATACCATAGCAGTTCAGCTGAAACGTGTCAATGAGAAGCGGGTTTTGAAATAAGCCATGCCGGGTTTAATACAGGAAAGCATTAGCGAGGCTGCGAAAATAATGAATAGTATTTTTAGTCTATGTTGCATATTTATTGCGGTTCAATGATATCACATACCTGTTTTTGGGCATCAGTATACTTATATAATAAATCTAATAAATAGCCGGTGTGAAGTCAATGATTGGCGAGGCTGAAATAATATACCTCAAGTTTTTAAGAGTACTCCTTGTTTCATTGCTTGCTAGATTTTCTTTGATTAGATCGTGATTACAGGCAGGGATATTGCAAGATTAAATACTGTGGGTGGAACGATATTTATAATAGATGCGATGAACAATCGTTTGCTATCCCTATTGATTTCGCACACTAGGGCTATATTGAAATCAGGGCATAACCCCAATTCTCATGGCAGGTGAAGGTGGAACCACTCTACGACTGAGGGCAAGTTCAAATGCGCGTACAACTCTGGGTCTTGTTTCCCTTGGATCAATTACGTCATCGACATTGAACGCGCCTGCAGCCGGGTAGGGGCCGGAGTATTTTGCAAATTTTTCTTCCAGTTCTTTCCGCAACGCTTGCGGATCTTCTGCCTTTTCAAGCTCAGATTTGTACGCGGCGAGTACCCCACCATCTGTTGGAATTGAACCGAAATCCACCCTGGGCCACGCCAGCGTCAGCGTTTGACCGGCACCATATCCACACATTGCGCATCCGCCCATACCGAAGGCTTTATGTATTACTACTGTAATTTTAGGCACATCTGCATATGCCAGGGAATATGCTATAGCCAACCCATAGCGGAGCGCACCTTCTTTCTCGGAATCCGGACCCGTCATGACACCAGGTACATCAGCCAGGAAAAGAAGGGGAATATGGTAAGCGTTGCACAGGTCAATGAAATGACGTTCCTTCTGCGCTGCCCTGGCAGTTATGGAACCGGCAAGGACCAGGGGCTGGTTTGCTACTATACCAACAACGTGCCCGTTCATCCTGGCAAAACCTGTTATCATTTCTTTGGCATACAGGGGCTTAATTTCAAAGAAGCTTCCCTTATCTACAACGCAATTAATAATACGCTTCATATCATAGGGTTGGCGGAGGTTTTCCGGTAATATGTGAAGCAATTCTTCATCCATTCTATCGGGATCGTCGTCCGGCTCCACATATGGGGGATATTCATAAGCACTAGTGGGAAGATATGAAAGGTATCGCTTAGCCATCTTAATGGCATCTATATCATCTTCAGCAGGATTATCTGCTACGCCCGATTCTGTGCAATGAATTTTCCACCCTCCCAGTTCTTCCTTGGAAACAACCTGCCCCAATGCTGACAGCACCACCGGAGGGCCTCCAGCGGCCATCATACCGGTAGGCTTGGTCATTATGATGAATTCAAGTAAACTGGCGCAAAGTGAGGAATCACCTGCCGATGGACCCATAACTATTCCTACCTGCGGGGCGATGCCTGACATACGGGCTATATTCAGCTGGTGTGCTACCATAGGAAGCCCTTCGGCAATGTACTCCTCCGCTCTGGCTCCAGCTCCATCAAGTAACCACACTAACGGAACTTTTTCCTGAGTAGCTAAAAATACCATGCGCATTTTTTTCATTCCATGTGTTATGCCAACAGAGCCGCCACGAACTGTAAAATCCTCAGCTATTACACCTGCCCGTCTTCCGTTGATTTTGCCAAAGCCTGTAACAACGCCATCGGCAGGTGTAATTTTATCTGCCATTTCTGCACGGTGACTTTGATGTGTGGCCAGCAAACCATATTCCTGGAAAGTACCCTGATCAAATAATATATCCACACGCTTCCTGACGGTCAGTTTTCCCTCTTTGTGCTGGCGGGCGACTTTATCAGGTCCGCCCATCTTTAATGCCTCTTCCCTGCGCTTTTTCAGATACTCGATATCGTTTTCCATTTTTATACTACACTTCTTATCATACCATTGATGACTTCATCGCTATTAACTACACCGTTATTCTGATTATAATAAAGATGTCTTCAGCAACTTTAATACCACCATCCTTAAAGAAAACAAATAAATGCATTATATAACAGTAGGCCAGGATTGCAGTTGTTTTTTACTGATGAACCCCTTGCCGTCTGAGCCCCTGAGCAGATCGAGGCATTTATTAATGTATTCCCTGGTGTCCCTTGGCTCTATCACGTCATCGATATAATGCCCCTGAGCCGCCTTCCAGGGCGCGTTTTGGTATTCCCATTGTTTCAAAAGTTTTTCTTTCTCCGCTGCCGTGTCTGCTGCAGCATCAAGTAATTGTTTGTAAACAACGTTTACTCCTGCCTGCGGGGACATGAAGCTGATATCGGCAGTAGGCCAGGCAACCAGGATATCAGAGCCGCAATTAGTCCCGGCCATGTTCCCGTATGCCATACCATAACTTTTGCGTATCACAACTGATATCTTGGGTACAGTTGATAGTGCAAGTGCCTCAAACCAGACCATGATTCTGCCGGGCATTTTCTTTTTCTCAGCTTCCAGGCCGACGAAAAATCCGGGTGTATCATGAAGAAAAATCAGCGGTATGTTATATGAATCACATAGTACGATAAAGCTTGTGGCCTTTTCACACGACCCCGGTCCCCCGGCGCCGGCATTGTACATGGGTTGGTTGGCTATTATGCCTACTACTCTACCGTTCATCCTGGCCAGGCAGGTTATCAGTGAAGGATCATAGTATGGCTTCAGCACAAAATACCTGCCATCGTCGACAATTGATTTTATGATCTTGAACATATCGTATGCCCTGTTAAGCGCATCAGGCAGTATCTTCATCACCTCATCCAGTTTCCGGTCAGGCGGGTCGTCGGTCGGTTTATAAGGCGGTTCCTCTTCACACCTGGATGGCATATAGCCGAGGTATTCCCTGACGATCCTGAAACAATCCTCCTCATCTTCAGCGAAGGCATCTACCTGACCTGTAATCTCAGCGTGAAGCTTCCATCCACCCAATTCTTCATTGGTTACCTTTTCGCCCGTGGCAATCTCGAGTACCCTGGGACCGGACACTGCCATGCAGCAGCCCTTCACCATTACTACAAAGTCAGCCTTACCTGCCTGCCATGAAGGGCCTCCGAAACAATCACCCATGATGGTAGCAATATAGGGGTGTCTTCTGGGATACCTTAGAAATTCCACAGGATATGTCATGGAACTGAGCCCGTCGGAGCCCATGATATCGGGGATACGGGCGCCACCGGCATCACCCAGCGTGATAGCAGGGATTCCCTTCTCGTGCGCGATTCTTGCCAACCTACCCTCTTTTATCCATCCAACCCTGCCTTCCGCTCCGGCGCAAACCGTTTTGTCCGCCGCCGATATAACCACCGGGCGGCCGCCTATTTTCCCGAAGCCCGCAATATTGCCGTCTGCCGGTGTCTCCTCTTCCATACCGGGCATATCGGAAAGATTCAATATGCCGAGCTCTACGAACGTGCCCGGATCAAGTAGTTTGTCTATCCGTTCCCTTGCAGTAAGTCGACTCAGGCTGTGCTGTCTTTTAATCTTATCAGGTCCGCCCATTTGAAGAGCCTTCTTGCGGCGTTTTTTCAATTCGTCGAGACCGGATTGCATATCCATGAGCTTACCTCCCGGATATTTTTATAGGTTCATCTGCTGCCTGTGCAGATTAACCGGCTTATGTGATCATATCGTTGTGCTAAGGGGTTACTGTCTGCCCTCCGCCAATTGTAATATGATAGCCCGTCATAAAGGACGCTTCATCTGAGCAAAGCCATAATACAGCACCTGAAATTTCCTCGGGTGTCCCCAGCCTGCCCATAAGAACTGTGGCGAGGTATAATTCTTTCATAACAGGTATGGTATTGAGTCCTTCCTCGAGCATGGGTGTCAATATGGGACCCGGACAGACCGCATTGATGCGGATGTTCTTGGTGGCGTAATCGGCCGCGGCAGATTTGGTAAGTCCCATAACGCCGTGCTTGCTGGCGCTATATATGGCCATGCCCGGTGAACCGCTGAATCCCGCTGTGGACGCAGTATTGACTATTACTCCACCGCCCTGCTTGAGCATCTGCCGTATTTCATATTGCATGCACAGCCACACCCCTCTCAGGTTGGTGTTGATAACCTGGTCCCAGTTATCCATAGTCTGCTTTGCCAGGCGGTTCATGGGCCCTCCAACGCCCGCATTATTAAAGGCACAATCCAGTTTGCCGTAGATATCGATTATCTTCTGAAATAGATTTTCAATATCCTGCGTGTTAGTGACATCTGTCTTGATAAAGACTGCCTCACCGCCATCCCTCTCAATTGCCTGAGTTACTTCTTGCCCGAGGTTTTCTCTGCGCGCGGCGATGATTACTCTGGCGCCCTCACGAGCAAATGCCAGTGCTGTAGCTTTCCCGATCCCGGAGTTGCCGCCGGTTATTAGAACGATCTTACTCTCAAATCTTTTCAAGGTTTACTCTCCAGTCAAATTATATAGTAGCGAATAAAAGTATTAAATCGCTAAGCATGAAATATAACACAAGAAATAAGGACTATCAATTGCGGAGATGATGTAATAATTGTTAAAGGCTAATATGAAGTTTGACTTGTATTATCGGCCTCATTTTCATATTATTCTAAACGATCTGCCATGGTAACGTTGTCTAAACGTTAGGAATCCAAACCGGTCAGTCATGCAAAAGTAAAAGAGAATTCTATTCTTTTGGGGCTGATTCTGGGGATATTTGGCCTTGTTACAGGCATAATTGCGACTATCATCGCTAATTCGGTGACCCTCGAATCTGAGATTTTAAGAAACGCAGGTCTGGCTACCGCCGTGTTCCTCTCTTACCTGAGTATCAGGAAAATCAACCATGACAGGGGGATAAACTCGTAATAACAATACGGGATAAAGGGAAAATATTTGACCCTTCACTGATACCCATACTTGATATTAATGCCGATCTGGAAGGCCGGAAAATCGGTGGTCTGTGTATATATATGATGAGAAAAATGATGGATGAGGTGCAGTATAGTTTTGACGCTGAAATGGGGAACACTCTTACAATGAGTAAAAAAGTGCGTTAGCTAATGATTATATCTTCCAGCGACCGCTTGGGCACATGGTGTACTGCTTTATCATCGCGCCAGTATTTTACTTCGCCATCTTTGCCCAGCGGATCTATCACTACTGTTTCCCTGGGTTTGCCCAGCGCAAGCACGAGAAGTATTTCATAGCGGGGCTCTATCTTTAAAGCTGCGCTCAACTCTTTCCTGCGTACGGTAGCGATCATACATCCGCCCAGTCCTTTCTCCGTCGCGCCCAGTAAAATACTCTGAGCTGCTATACCATGGTCGCAACTGAAAGACCTGGTTATTTCGGTATCCCCCAGTACTATGATATATGCGGACGGTCTTTCACCTTCCGGCGGACCCTGCCAGGTTTTTAGGAGCATGGCCCATCCCAAGGTAGGAAATATTAAGGCGTTCTTTGCGGGATCGTTGGAAAGGATATATTTTAGCGGCTGCAAATTTACACTCGAGGCGGAGAGCCTGGCCAGGTCAACCAGCTCCCTCAGGGTTTCAAGTTTAATTTCTACGTCCTGATAAAAACGCCTGTAGCTCCTGTTTTTGAATACGAGGTTTTTCATTTCCATATTTTCCTACCCCCTGTATCTGGTTTGTGGATCAGGCGTGTTTGAGGGCTACACCTTCGAGGACGTTAGCCACGTCTTCGCACATATCTGTGGCACCCTCCATGTGTTCGTAGATCTCCCGCCATTTGATTAACTCGGCGGTCTCTGTATTATCTTCGAATAACTCGCTAAGCGCGGAACGGTAGATGGTGTCACCCAGGTTCTCCAGACGGTTTATTTCCACACAACTGCTGAGTATCTTTTCAAGGTTGGCGTTATGCTTTCTTAAACTCGGCATGACACGTTGAACTTCGGTAGTGGTCTGAACCAGGATGTCTGCCAGCTCTTTCGCCCTCTGGCCGGGAGCCTTGACCTTGTACAGCACCATAGCGTCGGCGGCAGCCTGGATCAGGTCTGTGACATCATCCAGGGCATGCGCCAGCTGTGTGATATCCTCCCGGTCAAAGGGGGTGATAAAGGAGCGGTTTAACTGAAACATGATCTCATGTGTTATGGTATCCCCCTGGTGCTCAATTTTTATCAGGTCTTCAACCTTCTGATCGATGTTTTCCCAGCTATAGACCAGCTCTTTTAAACTCTCTGCCGCCCGTACCATGTTTTGAGCGCTGACCTCAAAAAGGTCGAAGAACCTGTCATCCCGGGGCATTAAATTGAACTTGAACATATTATCACCTGCTGTTCATTTATGACATGGAATTGCTTTCGATGCCGGAAACGAGGTATGGGGGGTAAGAATATGGAAAACAACATGCATTATATGACCGGGCAATAAAACAAAATAGACCATAAGATGATTTTTCGCTGCCTGTAAATGCGGATTTACACATAGAATTATAGCACAGAGGAGGGGGCTGACGCTCTGTGTGATTGATCACAGTCAGGTAAAGAGGTAATAACTTGCAGCAATTGACTTGTGGGTTTATTCTATGAATATCAGGCTCGATGCCTGCATAATATTTGCGGAACAACTCATCGGGGATATGATAAGAAAATACTTTAGCTTATTTTAATGGAAAGGTAAAACCAATGAAACCTTACCTGGATCCCGGGAAATCTCCGGATAAAAGAGCGAAAGACCTACTCTCCCGCATGACCCTGGACGAGAAGATTGCGCAGCTTGGTGGTGTGTGGGCCATGGAGTTGCTCGATAATAGAAAATTTTCACCTGAAAAAGCCCGTGTACTGATCAAAGACGGGATTGGGCAGGTGGACAGGGCGGGAGTGGGGACGACACTTGAACCGCAGGAGATTGCCGCATATACCAACTCAGTTCAGAAATTCCTCATTGAAAATACGAGGCTGGGGATACCGGCGCTGATACATGAGGAGTGTTTGAACGGTTTTGCGGCTAAAGGAGCCACAATATTCCCTCAGGCGATTGGCCTGGCAAGCAGTTGGGATGTCGATCTGATACTAAGGATGGCTGATGTAATCCGCGGGCAAATGCTGTCGGTGGGACTACGCCAGGGACTTGCCCCTGTGTTGGATATAGCGCGTGATCCGCGCTGGGGCCGCATCGAGGAAACCTACGGTGAAGATCCTTTTCTGGTGGCAGAGATGGGGGTTGCCTATGTAAGGGGGCTGCAAAGCCGGCATATCAAGAACGGCGTCATAGCGACTTTAAAACATTTTGCCGGCTACGGTAAGCCTGAAGGTGGTTTGAACCATGCCCCTGCCGATATTACTACCAGGATGCTCAAAGAAGTTTATCTTTATCCCTTTGTAAAAGCCATTAAAGAGTCGGGGGCGTTTTCGATCATGAACGGTTATCATGAAGTTGACGGCATCCCCTGCGCCGCGTCGGAGGAACTGCTGACACAGATTTTGCGCAAAGAGTGGAAATTCGAAGGTACGGTGGTTTCCGATTACTACGCAGTGTCGCTGCTCAAAACGTTCCATCATGTAGCCGCGGATTTAACTGAGGCAGCGAAGCTCGCATTAACGGCAGGCATAGATATCGAGTTACCAAAACATGAATGCTACTCTGACGAATTCAAACAAGAGGTTGCCCGGGGCAGATTTAGAATAAGCATCATTAACCGCGCCGTAAGACGGGTATTAAAGACGAAATTCCTGGCGGGCCTCTTTGAGAAACCCTATGTTGACGTTCCGGTCGGGAAGAAAATATTTGATCTTCCTCAACAAAGGATGCTTGCGCTGGAAGCCGCGCAGAAATCAATAGTACTGTTAAAAAACAGGGATTGCCTGCTGCCATTGAGCAAGAAACTAAACAAGATAGCGGTGATCGGGCCCAATGCCGATAGTCCCCGGAACCAGCTCGGCGATTACACTTATGCAGCTCACGTCAGTATGATCGGTGTGACAGCCCATTCGCTTAATTGCCCGTTTACCGAGGCAGACCTGTTACCGGATCAATTAACGGTCCCCGTTATCACCATTTTGGAAGGAATTCGCGCCAAAGTATTGCCCGGGTGCTCTGTCCTCTACGCTAAAGGTTGCGAACTTGGCAAGGACTCAAGAGACGGTTTTGCCGAGGCTATAAAAGCGGCCAGGGCGGCAGACGCGGTAGTACTGGTTGTGGGCGGGAAATCAGGGCTCACCACTGAATGCACCTGCGGTGAGATGAGAGATAGGGTAGACCTGAACCTGCCTGAAGTTCAGGACGCGCTGGTAAGAGCCATAACCGACACAGGCAAGCCTGTTATTCTCGTGATAGTTGACGGCAGGCCGGTCACGCTTGGCTGGATGGCCAACGAGATACCTGCGATTATTGAGGCCTGGCTGCCCGGTGAGGAAGGAGGTAACGCTGTAGCCGATATTATCTTCGGCGACTACAATCCTTCTGCAAAACTGCCCGTTTCGTTCCCTTATTCTGTGGGGCAACTGCCTGTTTACTACGGCATCAAACCTTCCGGCGGTAAATCGCAATTCTGGGGTGACTATGTTGATTCATGCACAGGCCCGCTCTATGAATTTGGCTACGGTTTGAGCTACACGACATTTGCTTACAATGACCTCTGCATAAAGCCAGAGAAAATAAGAACGGATGGGAAGGTGGCGATAGCGGCAAAGATAACAAATACGGGTAAAGTTGAAGGTGAGGAAGTAGTGCAGCTTTACATAAATGACGTTGTAGCAAGTGTTACTCGCCCGGTAAAGCAGTTAAAGGGATTTCGGCGCATATCTTTAAAATCCGGTCAGTCTGAGGGGGTACAGTTTGAGCTGCCTGCCGCAGAACTTGGTTTCTACGATAAGAATATGCAGTACGTCGTTGAACCGGGAATATTTAAGGTGATGGTTGGTCGCTCTTCGCAGGATGTAGCTCTTGAAGGGCAGTTTGAAGTGGAAACGCCAGCTTAAGGGATACAGTGAATTATCAGGAATCCATGGAATAGTAAAAAGCCAACTTTCGTTTGTACAGGCAGTTTAAAGTAAATTCCCGCCCGATATCAATTTGATCAGGAAATAGGACAGAGCTGCGATAATGGCTGCTCCCGGTATGGTAAGGACCCAGGCCCACACAATACGCAGAGTTATACCCCAGTGCACGGCAGTCCACCGGTTGGCGGTACCCACTCCCGAAATAGCCCCGGTTATGACGTGGGTGGTGCTAACCGGGACACCCAGGTGGGTGGCAAGGAAAATGGATATGGCGCTGGCCGTTTCCGCACAGAATCCGTCTATCGGCCTTAACCGGGTGATTCTCTGCCCCATGGTCTTGACAATACGCCAGCCGCCGCTTAGTGTTCCCAGGGCAATGGCACTGTGTGCTAACAGCACCACCCACAGAGGAACAACAAATTCGTGGATTATACCCCCGGTAAAAAGCAGGCTGGTTATAATGCCCATAGTTTTTTGGGCATCGTTGCCGCCGTGGCCCAGACTGTAAAAAGCTGCGGAAAAGAGCTGTAAAATCCGCGACCACTTATTAACCACACCTGGCCTTTCTTTATGCAGTATCCACGACGTAATGATCTTGAATACCCAGCCTAAAAACATACCGATAGCAGGCGCCAGAACAATGAAAATAAGTGTTTTGTACCACCCTCCCGGGATGATTACACCGAAGCCGCTTTTGACTATGGCCGCTCCGGCGTACCCTCCGATCAGGGCGTGGGAAGAACTGCTGGGCAGTCCCAGATACCAGGTGATCAAACTATCATTCCCCTGCCGATGGTCACAGCAACGGCAGTACCGAAGATAAGAAATGCAATGAAATTGAAAAACGCGGCCCAGATGACAGCAAGTTTGGGCGGCAGAACCCTGGTTGAGACAATAGTGGAAATGGAATTGGCGGCATCGTGCATGCCGTTGGTGTAGTCAAAAACCAGGGCTATGGCGATGATAAAAACTATGAACAGTAAACTTAAATCCACTACTTGGTCCTTTTAATCCAGGTCAACAGGGTTTTTGCATTCGCGGCACCGTTTGGCTCCGCGGAAAGTCGGGTAACCGCAATGCGGGCATATATAGCGCTTATCCTCCTCCTCCATCCACTTCTCCGTCCCGATTTCACGCCATCTGGGCACAGCGCGCAAGATGACCTTTTTCCCTACCGGAATAGGGAAGTTATCAATGAACTTGCAGGGGAAGTCCGCGCACTGAAAGCAGCCTTCAATTCCTTTATTCGCGCAGCAGAATTTTATGGGGCAGGTTTTACAAAAGCTGAAAACACGCTCTGAGAGACAGCCGTCGCAGACAAGTTCTTCCACTGTAGAGTTATAGACAGGGGCAAGGCGTTCTTTAAACTTCTCGTTGTTGTCCCTGGTGGCGACGTATATGCCGCAGGCTCCGCAATAGAGTCCGCAGGGCGCCGCAAGCTCTTTATTGACCGACATTGTGCTCCTCCCCTGGTGAAAATCATAGCGATTATATGCTCAGGCGTAGCTGATTGTAAAGCTGTCCCGAGTGGTTCAATTCAGCCGGACTATTTGTTCTGCCATATGCTCTGATGTAGAATTGCATATCGATCGGAAACTAATTCCTTAACAGGAGGATGAAACTGTCGGAGCAGTTGTTGTTGTAGCCATAATAATAGTGATGGCCCTGGCCGGCATATACAATTCGCTGGTCACCAAAACGCAGGCTATTGATGCTCAATGGTCACAGGTGGAAACGCAGTACCAGAGGAGGTTTGACCTGATTCCCAACCTGGTTAATTCCGTGAAGGGAATGATGACTCAGGAGCAGAAGGTATTTCAGGCGATTGCCGATGCCAGGACCAGGTATGGCGCCGCGCAAACGGTAAATGATAAGGCAGTGGCAGCTGGAGAGGTGGAAACGTCGCTGGGTCGTTTAATCGCTGTGATGGAGAATTATCCCGACCTCAAATCAAGCCAGACGGTGATCAACCTTATGGATGAGCTGGCGGGGACGGAGAACCGCATCAGTGTGGAACGCGGCCGCTACAATGAAAAGGTCAGAGACTATAACACTATGATCAAAACATTCCCCACCAACATGCTGGCGGGTATGTTCGGCTTTGCCGAGAGACAATACTTCGAATCCGCACCCGGCACTGAAAAGGCGCCCGAGGTTAAGTTTTAGTGAACCGTACCCTGGTTCTCCTGGTTCTAGCGCTTTTATGTGCTGTATTTTTACTGCCATTGGGCACAACGGCAGTAAAGGCGCAGAACTTCCCTGATTACCAGGGATTTGTTAACGACTACGCTAATCTGCTGTCCATGCAGAGCAAAACACAACTCGAAGCGCAGCTCACGCAGCTCGAAAAGGATACCACTGCCGAGGTTGCCGTCGTAACCGTGAAAAGCCTCGAGGGAGACTATATAGAAGACTACGCCGTTAAGTTGTTTGAAAAGTGGAAAATCGGTAAGAAGGACAAGAACAACGGGGTGCTCTTCCTGGTGGCCCTGGACGACCGCAAGATGAGGATCGAGGTAGGTTACGGGCTCGAACCTGTGATAACCGACGGACGCGCCGGCAGGATACGAGATGAAGACGTAATACCGAGGTTCAAGCAAAACGATTATGAAGGCGGCATTGTTGCCGGGGTTAACAGCATTGAAAAATACATTAGAAACGGAACACCTCCGGCGCCGCTGGAAGAGAATCCGGTGAAAAATGTGTTCGGGGATTTCGCCACTGCCTTCTTTATCATGTCGATCATCACTATCTACATGTCGGGTTTTATGGCACGCAGCAAAAATATCTGGCTGGGTGGTATCTGGGGAGCTATAGCGGGTGGCATTATAGGCCTAACTATCGGTGGTATAGCGGCGCTTATCGTGATGCCGCTGATATTTACCGGCCTTGGCCTCGGCACGGATTATTTACTTTCCAAGAATTATCAAAAACAGGCAGCTGCCGGAAAATCCACAAAATGGCACCAGACCTGGGGTGGTTTCGGTGGCTTTGGAGGTGGAGGAGGAGGAGGCGGTTTCGGTGGCGGCGCGTCAGGTAAAGAGTTCTATCCCATGCTGAAATTGAACTCTTTTTATATCCGTTCGAACATTATTTATTCTCGATACAGTCCTTCAGTTTTCGGTTTTAGCCAGCGTCTTTGTTTACCTTCAATGTTTTTTAAAGGACCCTGCCAACCCGAACTGCAGTTGTTTTTCACGTTGTTTGATTTTAAAATTAGCTGGTAACCGTAATAAAAAGGGAGAGGATAGCAGACATGTCAGAGGAATTGGGAAAGATAGAGAAACCGGAAGTCAGCAGTTTTACCGCGGGCAGGAAGATATTGCAGGTGCCGCTCATCTACGCCGGTAAAGACTCACCCGCTGATTATCTTGAGCTTTTTGATAAGTACTGGCAGCAGGCAGTGGAGATGATCACCAAACTGGAAAACAGCCTGGGAAGCGTGACTATTATCTACCACGAGACGGTCGCCGCCGGTGGGCAGGAAGGGCTCAAAATGCTGGAGATATTGAACCCTAAAAGCCACAGCATAGTGGCTGACCGCAGCAAAGGGGAGGACAGGCTCAAATGCATTGAAGATAACGACCTGCTGGGGGAGGTCATGGACTGGGAACGCTGTATTATGACGGGTTTCCTCAGCGAAAAGGTGGCGAAGCAGGTTTACCAGTTCTACAATGAAGCTTCGCACAAAAGATACGAATATATCGGCAAGACTATAGATGAGACGCTCAAAGCAGGGGATGTCGCTCTGCTATTTATACGCGAGGGACACCTCGTCCAGTTCCCCAAAGATATCGATGTTTTCAGCGTGGCGCCGCCCGCGCTGGACGAGATCCACCGCTGGGCCAGGGACCGCGCGGCTAAGAAAGAGAAAGAGTAGGAATAACCCCCCTTGACAGCTTACGTAGGGACGGGTCTTCAGACCCGTCCCTACTTTTCATGCTAACATTTTTTCAAAGGGATTTTCCCCGCTTCCCTTGGTTCCAGGTAAAGGGCATCAGTGGGGCAGACCCACATGCAGATGCCGCAGCCGATGCAGCGGATCTCATCGCGTACCAGTTTGCCGTTTTCCACCTTGAGCGCCTTCATCCAGCACCGGTCTATGCAGGCTTCGCAAGTTGTGCAGTCATCCTCGTTGATGTGCACCAGGTATCTTGCGTTGGCCATCTTGCTGGGGGCAGGGGAGTTCCTGGCGCCCTTGATGACCCAGCAGTGGCAGCCGCAGCAATTGCATAACAGGTTAGTGAACTGACCGGGATTGTCCACGTAGTTGTGCACCAGACCGGCTTCCTCGGATTCATCCAACCTCTTCAGCGCTTCCTCTTTGGTCAGCATCTTGGTGAAGCCTCGCTCCACCGAGAATAAGGCCGATTCGCCGAATACCATACAGTTATCCATCGGCTCGGTGCTGGGCTTGCCTATCAGGTTGCCCTGGTGCCTGCAGACGCAGATGCCGGCTGCAATATGCTCTGTATCCATGATCAACTGTTTCATCTCCTTATAGGGAATCGGAGATGTCACGAATACAACGTCTTTTTCCACCAACACTTTTCTGCCTGGGGCGGATTTCTCCAGCTTTGGTGGCGTGGCCGACATCATCTCACGCTTGACCGCTTTGGAGTAGTCCAGCAGCAGGTGGGCCCATTTTTTGCTGCGCTCATCCACAACCCCTTTCATAAGCTGAAATTCGAAAAGGCCCGGCACGAAGGGCAGGCCTTCATATAGCTTCTTACCTCCCTTGTCCTTTATGTGGATCAGCCCCTTGTCTCCCATGGTCTCGAGCTGTCCTGCCAGCTTCTTGATGTCCTTTGTGTCCAGGTTGGCCGCGATCTCCTCAACCGTTGCGTATTCGATGGGCATGGCGCAGACAATATCGGCCTCGTCCGGCGTGAAGAGGAACTCTGCCAGGTCGTAGTACTCCTTGCATTTAACTGCGGGTACAGCTGTGCCCCGGGCATTCAGCGCGGCGGCCAGCTTATCGTAAATTGCGTTCGTCATAGCACCTCTCTCTTTAAATTAAATTTCAGATTCGGCCGTTATGCCTTAAGCGGTATCTTGCTGGCCGGGCGGGGCTCCAGCGACAGCGCATCGGTGGGGCAGGCCCACATGCAGACGCCGCAGCCGATGCAGCGGATCTCATCGCGTACCAGCTTGCCATCTTCCATTTTGAGGGCATCCATCTGGCAGCGTGGTATGCAGGCCTCGCAGGCCGTGCAGTCGTCCGCGTTTATCTTGATCACCCAGCGGGCATTGACGGACATGTTGGGGAAAGGGGACCTGGCAACGCCGCGGATGAACATACACAGGTCCTTATAGCAGTTGCACAGCAGGTTGGTAAACAGGTCGGGGCTGTTGGCGAAGGTGTGGATCAGCCCGGCCTCGTCAGCCTCTTCCAGCCGTTTGATCGCCTCTTCCTTAGTCATGCGTGTGGTGAAACCCCTCTCGGTGGCGAACTGCGCGGACTCACCCAGCACCATGCAGTTATTTACCGGCTTGGTAGAAGGCTTACCCAGCAGGGCACCCTGATGCCTGCATATGCAGGTGCCTACCGAGATGTAATCCGTTTTCATGATCAGCTCTTTAAGTTCATCCAGCGGGACTATGGTTGTTTTATGTTCGACTTCCTTGTCCACTACTACCTTTTTGCCCGGCGCGTGGCCTTCCAGTGAAGGCGGGGTGGCTGACATTAAAGCCTTGATCATGGCCCTTGAGTAGTCCCTCAGCAGGGAGGCTATCTTCCTGTGCCTGTCGTCCACTATGCCCCGCATGAGCTGGAATTCGGTAATCCCGGGTACGAAGGGCAGGGCTTCATATACCTTCTTGCCGTCCCTTTCCCTGATGTGAATTAGCCCCTTATCCGCCATGGTTTCGAGTTGGCCCGCCAGCTTTTTAGGATCGCCTTTCGGCAGGTTTTCGGCTATCTCCTCCACCGTGGCCAGCCCCAGCGGCATAGCCGCGAAAATGCCCGCCTCTTCCGGTGTGAAAAGGAAGCTCACCAGGTCGAAGAACTCGTCGCATTTGACCGCAGGATAGGCCGTGGAGCGAGCATTAAGCGCAGGTATCAGTTTCTCATAAACGGGATCAGCCATGATTCACCTCACGTTAGTTCTATTGCAAATAAATTGCATGCAAATAATTTGCATGCAGTCTAACAAGAAAGGGGGAAGGTGTCAAGTGAAGATGGGGGAAAGCACTACTGCCCTATGTTAAAAGTAACAATGTAAATTTGAATATCATCACTGAATAAACACCTGTGATATAATTGCCTGAGGCTAAAAACGCAGGAGGTTTATTGATGCCGGTTAAGATGTCAGAAGAGGAAATGCGCCAGATTGCGGAGCGCAGGGTCGCGGAAAAGAAAGGGTTCTTTATACACCTGGTAGTATATATTACCGTCAATGCTTTTCTGGTTGGTGTCTGGGCTATGACAAACGGATTAACTAATTACAGCTTCCCCTGGTTTATCTACCCAATGGCGGGCTGGGGTATCGGGCTGATCTTCCATTTCCTGGCGGTCTTTGTCTTCCCCAAGCGGGGTGGTGAATGGGAAAGGCGGGAGATACAAAAGGAAATAGAGAAACTTAAGAAAGAATAGGTAATTTATTCCGGGTTTCTTTATTCC
>JAPLHI010000079.1 GCA_026389695.1 Chloroflexota bacterium | reverse complement strand
TTTTTACATTTCGGAAAGCTTGGAAGTGTCGCTTGCTCTCCCTTTATGCACAGCCGGAGCTTACCTCTGCTCCTCCGGCACAGGAGAGCCGATCCAAGGAAATTTCCATTCGCTTAACATGGCCTGTTTCCTGACCATTCTCCACCTCCAAGAGGGCCAATAAATTTTTCCACCCTCTAAAGTCATGTTAGCAAAAACCACTAACCCGGTCAAACAAATCTGAGATTGCTTGCAGTATATCTGCCGATATTACATAATGGTTGACGGCCATGAAAAATATTTTATTGGGCATGACTACCGCGGAACTGCGCAAACTAGCCCGGGATCTCGGTGAAAAAGAATTCCGTGGTAAGCAGATAGCCGACTGGATTTACCATCATGGAGTGAAGGAAATAGCGGAGATGGTTAATTTGCCAGCGATATTGAGGGAGAAGCTGACCGAAAATTATATGGTTGGGCGTTCTTCTGTGCTGAGCATGAGTAAGAGCAAGGATCACACATTCAAGCTGCTGCTCGGACTGGTTGATGGCGAAAAAGTGGAAACGGTGGGAATGCTTTACAAAGACCGTTTTTCGTGCTGTGTCTCCACCCAGGCCGGCTGCCCCATAGGATGCATTTTTTGCGCAACCGGCGCTGGAGGCTATAAACGGAACCTCACAGCAGGAGAGGTTATTGATCAGGTTCTCGCAGTTCAGGAAGCAGCGCCAAAAGACGGATTAACAGAGGGTAACGGCCGGGTCAGCCACGTTGTCTTCATGGGTATGGGGGAACCTTTGCTGAACTATGAAGCAACGCTGAAAGCAGTCAGTCTGATTAACTCGGAGATGGGCATCGGCATGCGTAACATTACCGTCAGTACAATAGGGTATGTTCCCGGAATTTACAGGCTTGCGGAAGAACATTTACAACTCACGCTGGCTGTCTCATTACATGCTGGTGATGAGATGCTGCGCAAAAAACTTGTTCCCGGGATGACGCGTTACAGTATCAGGGAGATTATAAAAGCGTGCCGTGACTACATTAAAGCCACGGGGCGCAGGGTAACATTCGAGTACTGCCTGCTGAAAAATTTGAATGACGGCCGGGAAGATGCTGCCGGGCTGGCTGCCCTTTTACGAGGTTTGAATTGCCACGTTAATTTGATTCCTTATAATGATTTTCCTGGCAATATTTACGAGAGGCCGGGGAAGGCGGCTGTAGATGAATTCAGGCAGGTTCTGGAAGAAGCGGGAATAAATGTGACTCAAAGGGCACAAAAAGGCGCCGGCATACAGGCAGCCTGCGGACAATTGCGCAGACAACACAATTCCCGGTGATGGTATCGACTACCGGTGCTTAGCTGTAACTCATTAGTTTGACAGGTTAATTCGCTGTGCTACAATCTGACCGGCCAATCAATAAGTATCAAAATAATGCTGTTGGCCCTGTTGAAAAAATGAGGCGCGAAGGGTTAATATTTAGGCTTAGTTATTTACAGGGTTTTGAGTGAGGCAGGTATGCTACCGGATGAATGAACGCATAGTAGGATTATCCAGTTCTTCGCAACCATATACTGAGAAGACCATGGTAGATGTGGTTGAGGAATCCGCCAGGACCAGGCCATACCGTGGCATGCTGCTGTATGGCGGCGGTAAAATCATCTACAACGATTTTATCAGGATCAGTGACGCTTTCTGCGCAGGACTTATAGCATTGGGTGTACGGCCGGGTGACCATGTAGCCGTGTTATTGCCCAATTCGCCGCAAATGATACTGGCAATCCATGCTATCTGGAAGGCAGGCGCCGTTGTTATGCCTATTGACATAATGTGTGCGGAAGAGGGGCTGGTACAGGCGGTCAACGGAACATTTGTTTCCGTGATAATTGTTAGCAGTCATTGCTATGATATGGTAAAGCGGGTACAGCCGGGGACGGGCATACGGGTTGTTATAGTGACAAACTGCGAGGAATTCCTGCCGTTTCCCAATAAAATTGTGTCCAGGCATGCGGGTAAAGAAAATAATGGATTCAAGCTCGTGTTGAAAACGGGGGACCTGTGGTTTAAACATTTGCTGAGTACATATAAAGATGCTAAGAGGCCACTAATTAATATCCGGCCTTCTCGCCCGGCGGTAACATTTTTCAGCGTGAGTGGCATGAGCTATGCCGGATATATCAGAATATCACATCAAGATTTAATGAACGTGGCGCTGCAGATGCGTGCGTGGCTGGGACCGGTGCTGGATGAATGGGAAGACAGGTTTTTACTGAGTGCGCATCTATCCGGCGTATTTGGATTCCTCAATGCCATGGGAACAGCCATGGTTAACCATTCTACCTGCGTATTAATTCCGGATACATATGGTTTCACTGAAGTCTTAAAAAGCATACGGAAATGCAATATTGCCGTTGTCATGGACGATGCGGAGTTTTTCAGGGCAATTATGAATCATTCCCTCGTTCGCTCCGGCCGTATCCGGCTTAAAGGTCTGAAGGCCGGTATCGTGAGCAGCGCAGGATTAACCATAGAGGAGAAAACTTATTTTGAAGGTCTTACAGGCGGTCATCTGCTGGAATGTTATGCAGTCGCTTAAGAAAATAGATATTGGCAAATTAGATCCACGGTATTACCGGGAATTTCCGTAAGGGGAGGCATTGAATTGACTGAGTATAGATGGTTAAAGAACTATGACGAGGGCGTACCGGCATCACTGGAGCCATACCCGCAAAAGACTCATATTGATTATCTTGACGAGGCGGTCAAGGAGAAACCCGATGGTACCATGATCATCTTTGAAAAAAGAAAGATGACCTATGCTGAAATTCAGAAACTTAGTGACGAATTTGCTGCAGCGCTGAAAGATAAAGGCGTGAAGAAGGGAGACCGTGTGGCCCTTATCATGCCGAACTGTCCGCAGGCCATAATCTGCCGCTGGGGCGCGTGGAAGGCAGGCGCCAGCATAGTGCATTTGAATCCGCTGTATACCGAAGCGGAGATGGAGTATGCCTTTAAAGACTGTCTGGCGGAAACGGTGGTTGTGCTCAGCCCCTTTTATAACTTGATCAAGAAAATTCAGCCGCGTACCTGTTTGAGGCTCGTTATTTGCACGGGAATCAAGGAATATCTGCCGCCGCTGCTCGAGCTGCTGTTCACGCTGGCCAAAGAGAAGAAAGAAGGTCACTATGTCGAGATAGAAAAAGGCGATATATGGCTTCAGGATTTGCTGAAGAAATATAGCGGGGCTAAAAGGCCCGAAGTTAAGGTGTTACCCGGCGACCATGCATTAATACTTTTCAGCGGCGGAACCACGGGATTACCCAAAGGAGTAATCGGCACCCACCATTCCCAGGTAATCACCGGGCTTCAATTTTATTATTGGTTTAAGAAATATGTTGAGCCGTACAAGGATGTTATGGCAGCAGTTCTGCCGTTCTTCCATGCTTTTGGAACCTATGCTGTGCTGGCGACGTCGGTTGTAGCCCATCTCCCCATATCACTGGTGCCAAACCCGCGTGATCTTAATGACGTAATCGCGACCATACAGCATGATAGACCGGCGTTTTTCCCCGCTGTGCCGGCTATGTATATAGGGCTGCTTGATCATCCTGCCGTAAAAGCAGGTAAAGTCGATTTTAAATCAATGAAGATGTGTGTGTCCGGCGCGGCGCCTCTGCTTGCTGAGACAAAAAGACGTTTTGAAGAGCTTACAGGCGGCCGTATTGTCGAAGGATACGGCATCACCGAAGCAACCATGGCCGGCATTGTTTCGCCGTATGAGGGAAAGTACAAGGAAAAATCAATCGGCCTGCCTCTGCCCGACGTTGTAGTTCGTATTGGCGATATGCAGACGGGGGAAGGCGATCTGCCTGCGGGTAAAGAAGGCGAGATCATTCTGAAAGCTCCGCAACTGATGGTCGGATACTGGAACAGGCCTGAAGAGACTAAAGAAATGCTGCGCGAAGGGTGGCTGTTTACCGGCGACGTGGGATACATGGATGATGACGGCTATATCTTCGTAACCTCACGTAAAAAAGACCTGATTAAAACCAGCGGCTTTCAGGTGTGGCCACGTGAAATAGAGGAAGTAATCGGCTCGCATCCGGCGGTGGCCGAGGTTAGCGTAGCGGGAATACCCGATGCCAGGCAGGGAGAAGCGGTGAAAGCGTGGGTGGTGCTGGAGCCCGGTCAAGCCGCCACTCCCGAGGAGATACAGGCGTGGTGCCGGGAGAAGCTGGCAGCATATAAAATCCCCAGGTTTGTTGAATTCCGCGACAGGCTTCCCAAGACGATGGTGGGTAAGGTATTGAGGCATGTCCTGGTGGAAGAAGAATCTGCTAAATAACCGGGCAGAATTTTTATTACGTTAAGAAACCACAGCCGGGATACTTAAAGTATAGGTTTACCGCACACTTCATCACACCAGCAGGTAAGGCTGCCCTCCATAAACTTAACGTCCTGGAACCCCGCGCTTTTAAGCGTACAGGCTGCCTGGTAGGCACGGCCGCCCCTGCGGCACATTACCACGATCTCTTTATGGGGAAGCCTGTTCATATCCTCAGATAGTTTTGGCTGAGGAAGAAGCAGGGTTTGCGGCGCTTCTATCCTGGTGGATTCCCACTCTGGCCGGCTCCTCACGTCAAGCAGTACAAAATCTTCCTTTTTATCCAGCTTTTCCTTGACTTCTGCGGGTTTGATGCCCGTAGTCCTGCCTTCCAGCTTGTTACGCACCAGGTTGGCAAGATGGTGCAGTACGTCCAGAGCTGAATTGTAAGGCGGCGCATAGGCAAGGTCGAGGTCGCACAACGTATCTACGGTCATACCCATAGTGATGCCCGCTGCCAGCACGTCTATTCTTTTAATCACATCGCCGGGACCCGTACCCTGTCCCCCCAGTATGCGACGTGTTTTAACCTCTACAATGAGCTTGAGAATTATCTCCCTGCTTCCCGGGTAATATCCGGGTTTGTCCGGCCCGGGTATCATGCCGGTAACCACTTCATAGCCGGCATCCTTTGCCTGTTTTTCTCCCAGGCCCACGCGTCCGGTGTTGAAATCGAAGACTTTGACACAGGCAGTGACTACTATGCCCGGAAATTTTTCCTTACCGCCCGTAATATTGGCGGCAATTACATGTCCGTGTTTGTTCGCCGTTGAACCCATGGGCACGAATACCCTGTGACCTGTAATAAGGTTAACATTCGCCACACAGTCACCGCCGGCGTAGATATCGGGATCACTCGTCTGAAGATATTCATTAACAAGGATATCTCCCTGCGGGCCTATATCCAGCCCTGTGTCTTCGGCCAGTTTTGAATCCGGGCGTACCCCGATGGCGAAGATTACTACGTCACCCTCGATGCTCTCCTTATCTGTAATAGCGCGGCGAACCTTGCCGTCTTCTCCTTCGAAAGCAACAATTTTCTGTCCCAGTTTAAGCGTTACACCTTTGTTTTTCATGTGGTTGGCCAGCAGATCAGCGATTTCCGCATCGAGTACTGCCGGCAGTACTCTTTCCAGCGCCTCGACCATAGTCACCGCAAGTCCCCTGGCGGTCAATGCTTCGGCCATCTCCATCCCGATGAGTCCCGCTCCTACAATTACAGCTTTCTTAGTTACAGATTCAGATATTAAAGTTATGATCTCATCGGCATCCGGTACACTTTTCAGTACGTGTATCCCCTGTAAATTGATGCCCTTGATGGGTGGTACCACCGGATTGGCGCCGGTGGCGATGACAAGTTTGTCGTAATCCAGCGTATATTGTCTTTTATCAGACAGGTCGGTGACATTAATCCTGTGCGCGGCCCGGTCAATGCCGTCCACACGGGTCTTGACCAGGACATCCACATTGCTTATTTTTTTAAAAGCAAGCGCATCACGCACCAGCAACGCGTTTCTCGCTGCTACCGCTCCCGAGATATAGTAAGGCAATCCGCAGGCGGCATAGGATATGAAAAGCTCGTCCTGAATCATGGTTATCTGAGCATCGGGGTCCAGACGTCGTGCCCGCGCCGCGGTTTTGGGACCGCAGGCGCCTCCACCAATAATTAGAATATTTTTCTTTTTTCCCATTTTTCCTGTCCCCCAGTTCAGTAAACTATAAAAAATGAAAAATATTGGTCTCTGATATAGCAAAAAGTATGTAGCTAGAATTATTGTGCAAATCTGTTACAATTGCAAAATATAATTCGGGAAGAAGGAGAAAACGGCATAGCTCAAATAGGTTGATTCATATGGACAATTCCTCTATAATGAGAAATTAGCTGATATTCATATATCTAAATAAACGGAGGATCAACTATTCTTATAAAGGGCAGTTCCAGAGACCTCAAAGGTGGGCACAGCGAAATTTAGATCGCAGATTGCCCACCTTTTATTTTCCTATTGATACTTGTTATTAAGCCTGATGAAAGAGCAGCTCACTTCGAAAAAACTTATAAAAAATATCAAGGCGAAAGCTATACCGGTTCTGCCTGAGGAATCCAAGCTTTCTTCAACCGATCCAAAGATAGTACTGCCGCTGTTTTTTAAGGCGGTGGTCAACCATTCCGCCGATCTCATCTATTTTGTCGATGCCGATGCCTCCATCTTATTTGTGAACGAGGCTGTGTGCCATTTCCTTGGATATTCAATGGAAGAACTGCTATCGATGAAATTGCACGATATCGATGTAGTTTATGATGACGTAAACTGGCAAAAGAGTTTAAAAAATCTGAGAAAGCTGGGTTCTTACAGGCTTGAAACAATGCACCGTACCAAAGGCGGAAATGTATTCCCTATGGAGCTAACAGTAAATTATTTAATGCAGAATGGAAAAGAATTTTGCCTGTGTGTTGCGCGGGATATAAGCGAGCGGAAAAAGGTGGAGCAAGCCTTAAAAGATAGTGAAGAAAGATATCGAAAGCTTATACAGAGTGCCGGGGCAGGTGTGGCAACTATTGACATGTCGGGTAATCTGGATTTTGTTAACGATACGATTTGCCAGATTACCGGATATTCCAGGGAGGAGATAATCGGTAAATCCTTCTCTTATTTCTTACACAAAGATGACGTGGAGAAAATGGCCGATATTTTCAGCCAGGCGTTGATGGGTCTGGTAGCAAAACCTTCACTTGAATTTCGCATATTACACAAGAACGGAGAAATTGCATGGTGTTCTACTACCCCCACTAACCTGTCATATGATAGTAAAGTGGTTGGATTTAGCGCGATTATTCACGATATTACAGAAAGGAAGCGGTTAGAGGAAGCGCTCAAAGCCAGCGAAAAAAAGTACCGGACAGTTGTGGAAGACCAGATGGAATTGATCTGCAGGTTTTTGCCTGACGGAACCATAACGTTTGTTAACAACGCATTCTGCCAGTTCTATAATAAATCAAGTGATGAACTGGTTGGCAGTAGCTATATATCCCTGCTGTCGGAGCCGCAATACCCGGCCTTAACGGCGGCGATTGAGGAACTGGTTGCATATCCCGGTGATGTAATCTATGATATCCAGCCGTTTAGCAAAGGTGGGGATACAAAATGGCTGGAGAGGACCATGCGGGCTCTGGCGGATGACAAGGGGCAGGTGAAAAAATTTCAGATAGTGCTGCGCGATATCACCGACAGAAAGATGGCTGAGCAGGCGCTGAGGGAGAGTGAAGAACAGTCGCGCCTGGTATTCAACAGTATGCTCGATGGATTTGTCATATTTGAAACAATTTATGACGAGAATGACGAGGTTGCTGACGCAAGATTCCTGGAAGTTAACCCCGCCTTTGAAAAAATCGTTGGCTTGAAAGCCAATGATGTCATAGGTAAAACCATGTGGGAAGTAGTTCCTTCCATGAGATTATCCAGCGCTGAAATATGGAAGGGGATAGTCAAAGAAAGAAAGGCTGTGCATTATGAGGATTACTATCTGCGTTCCTTTGATAGATATTTTCGTATTACAGGTTTTTGCCCCAAGAGGGACCGTTACGCGATTATGTTCTCAGATGTTACCGAACGTAAAAAGATGACGGAAAGGCTGATCAGCGCCGACCGGCTTTCCTCATTAGGTGAAATGGCTGCCGGCCTGGCGCATGAAATAAATAATCCTTTAACGGGCGTCATCGGGTTATCTCAGTTGGTTGTGGAAAGAGATGATCTTCCGGAAGTGGTCAGGGATGATGTCAGAAATATATGCCGTGAGGCGAACCGGGCTGCCAGCATTGTCAAGGATTTCCTGACCTTTGCCAGGGGGCACAAACCTCAAAAGGAGAGTGCCGATATAAACGCGATTTTAGAAAGTGTTCTTAAATTGCGCAACACACATATGAGAAATTCAAACATAGAAGTGATTACGGATTTTGCGGTTGATTTACCTGCGCTGGTTGTGGATATTTCACAGATCAGGCAGGTTTTTCTTAACATTATGCTGAATGCTGAATATTTCATGTATGAAATGAATAAAAAGGGCAAACTAATTATCACCACTGAAAATCTGGGGAATATTGTGAAAATAATCTTGCAAGATGATGGTCCTGGCATTGCACCTGAAACTCTATCTCGCATATTCGATCCCTTTTTCACCACCAAGGATATCGGAAGGGGTACCGGGCTCGGTTTAAGCATAAGTTACGGGATAATTGAGGAGCACGGCGGCCACGTATATGCCGAAAGCAAATACGGTTCAGGTGCAAGCTTTATCATTGAACTTCCGGTCGTAGCGCCATAATTCAGGATGCCACGATAAATCTTCTGACCTGCTTTTTTTTTGCTCTTAAGATAAACTGAAGATATACTTAAATATCGGCTTAATTAAAGTTTAATTACGGACGAAAATGAAGGCGTATTTGGGGTAGCAAGCATTCCTCAATGATACCGGCTTAAGGAGGGACGTAACTTAACAATGAGCAGATTAATCGATAAATTACATAACCTGGATAAAGACTCTGCGCCGTCTATGGGTTTTAAAAAAGTGGAGGCGGAAATAAAACAGTTGTCCGTGCCGGTTATAGCTGACTATACCGGGAAAACTGAAGCTGAAGTAAAAGAGATGTTGGATACCGGTATTGCCGCCGGAGTTATCAGGGCGGCAGGGCTGAGCGCAAATGCACTGGCAAAAACCTTGAAAAGCCGTGGAAATGTGCCCCTGGGATTAATGCTGGACAGTGAGAAGATAGCCAACGCAGGCAAATTGATCAGCGATGAGATTGATTTTGTGATATTCGATACCAGGGTACCTGTAACTGCGCTGGAAGAAAAAATCCCGGGGAATGCGGGTAAGATACTGAGGATTGACTCGAATATGGAAATAAGTTTACTGAGAGCGGCCAACAATGTTTACCCGACTGTGGATGCCGTTCTCATAGATTTAAAAGTTGCACATTTAACCGTGGAGAACTTACTAAATTGCCAGCGTGCGGCGGATATTTTGGGGCAACCCCTGATTGCCTGGGTAAATAAATCGCTGACAGGGATTGAGCTTATGGGGCTGAGGGATTCGGGAGTCAAATGTATTCTGGTGGCAGAGGATGCTTCAGCCGCTGATATAAAGTCTATTATGGAAGCTATTGCCTCCCTTCCCCGGCCTGCCAGACGGAAGGAAAAAGGTGGTGCGGTATTGTTGCCCAGGATCAGCTTTGCGGCAGTCAAAGAAGATGATGAAGGTGGAGATGATGACGATTAATTATAGGGCCGTAATCTTATTGTAAGCTAAATTAATACTGTAAAGAGATGACTCAGGACCTGTGGATTTTTTTGCTGTCTGCAGCGGGCATTTCACTTTCCGGGGTAATGCTACCTGGCCCGTTGACCGCCGCTACCATAGCGCGGGGATATAATGATAAAAATGCCGGAGCGCTTATTGGAGTAGGTCACGGTGTCATCGAATTGCCCATCATAGCTCTAATATATTTCGGTTTTGCCGGATATTTAACCAATCCGCTGGTAAAGCAGTTTACGGGTGTAGCCGGCGGCATTCTATTGATCGTGATGGGAGCGATAATATTTTTTACTTTTAAAAAACCTATGACTGAAGCGGTTGCCCTGCCGTACAACTCTCTGGTCACTGGAATGGTAATGACCGGCGGGAATCCTTATTTTTTTATCTGGTGGGCGACCATAGGTGTAGCCCTGGTAGCAGGTGCGGCAAGCTTCGGTATCTACGCTCTGGCGCTTTTTATCATTGTACACTGGTCCTGTGATATTGTGTGGGAGCAGATCATTTCAATGACCGTGTTTAAGACCAGGCACCTGTGGACACCGCATGTACAGAAAATCATCTTCGGGATATGTGCGGTTGTGCTGATAGGGTTCGGGATCTATTTCGGCGTTTCTGTTTTTCTGTGAGGGTATTGATAGGATTTAACAGCTTTGCTGAAGGGCCTGGAAATACTTGCCCTCGGTTTTAATAGCAGGCGCTATCACCATTTTCACCCTCTGGAATTCACGGACGGTTGCTGCACCGCAGACTCCCATCGCCGTGCGCAGGGCGCCCACGAAATTTTCGCTGCCATCGGTAACGGAAGTCGGGCCGAACAGCAGCTTTTCCAGAGGTCCTTTGATTCCTGTCCTGATGCGTGTTCCCCGCGGGAGGGTGGCCGAGGGTTGCGACATGCCCCAGTGATACCCTTTGCCCGGAGCTTCCTCTGCCCTTGTCAGTATCGAACCGAATACAACGGCATCTGCGCCTGATGCAAAAGCCTTACACATGTCGCTTCCGATACGGATTCCGCCATCGGTAATAACCGAGACATAACGGCCGGATTCTTTGAAATAGCTGTCCCTGGCGGCGGCGCAATCGATAGTTGCTGTAACCTGAGGTACTCCCACGCCCAGAACTTCGCGGGTAGTGCAGGCTGCCCCGGGGCCGATGCCTACCAGGATACCATCAACGCCGGTGCGCATAAGCTCGAGCGCCGAGCTATAAGTAACGCAATTGCCCACAATCACGGGAATTTGCACTTGCTTGCATATTTCAGTAAAGCTAAGCCCCTTGTAGCTTTTTGAAATATGGCGGGCTGTGGTCACCGTGGACTGTATGACGAGGATATCGGCGCCTGCTTCTTTAATCACGTGAGCCAGTTTTTTAGTGCTGGCGGGTATTAACGATACGGAACATATCGCGCCGGCCTTTTTTATCTTTTGTATACGTTTGGCAATCAGCTCTTCCTTAATAGGCGCGCTGTAGATTTTCTGAAGCAGAGATGTCACTTCTTTATCGGAAGCGCTGAGGATCTCCTGGAGGACAGCTTCAGGATTGTCATACCTTGCCTGGATACCATCGCAGTTCAACATGGCAAGACCGCCGAATTTGTTAAACAGGATGGAAAAATCGGGATCGACCGCGGCGTCCATGGCTGCCGCTACGATGGGAATGGAGAAAGTGTGATCACGGACCTTAAAATCTATATTGGTCTGATCGGGGTTGATCGTGACA
>JAPLHI010000112.1 GCA_026389695.1 Chloroflexota bacterium | reverse complement strand
CCCTCGACTACATATTTAATCCCTTTAGAAGCAGCAATGCTGTTGAGCCAGCTCATCAGCCTGTGCTTGCAGTAGTAACAGCGCTCCCGTGTATTCCCGATGAAATCGGGGTTCTCCATGGGGTTGAAGTCTATCTCGAGGTAGTTAAATTTCTGTTTCGCGGCCAGCTTGCCCGCTTCTTCGAGGTCCACCGGCGAGACGATCGGCGACTTCACCAGCACTATCAGCGCGTTGTCACCGAGCTCAACGCTGGCCAGAGTTGCCAGCAGCGTGCTGTCCACGCCGCCGGAATAGGCCACCAGCACCGATCCCATATCTTTCAGCAGTGCTTTCAAACGTTCGAGCTTGTCCGCCGTGTTGCTGTTGATATTGAGCGTATCCGTCATATTTTATTTATCAACCCGGCCAGGTAGCCGGCGTTGAATCCTCCGTCTATATTGACCACGGCCACGCCGGGCGCGCAGCTATTAAGCATGGTAAGTAGCGGCGCCACGCCTTTAAAACTTGCGCCGTAGCCGACGCTGGTTGGCACCGCGATCACAGGGCAGGTGACCAGGCCGCCCAGCACCGCCGGAAGCACGCCATCCATGCCCGCCACCGCCACTACCACCCTGGATGAGCGTATGATATGCAGGTGGTCGAACAAGCGGTGTATGCCGGCCACTCCCACGTCAAATATCCTCTCAATTTTATTGCCCATCAATTCAGCCGTCAGGGCGGCCTCTTCGGCAACCGGGATATCGGCCGTGCCGCCCGTGACTACAGTGATGCCCGGTATGTATTTTTTAGTTTTGGATCGATTTATAACGATAGCTTGCGCAGATGCATTATATTCAGCATCCTGTATCCTGGCACGGACTGATTGGAACGTCTTTTCGTCCACCCTGGTCACCAGAATTCTCTCGGATTTAAGGATCATGCGCTCAATGATGGCCAGGAGCTGGCTCCTGGTTTTGCCCGGGCCGTAGATAACCTCAGGGAAGCCAGTGCGCAGACTGCGGTGATGGTCGATCTTGGCGTGCAGCATTTCCTCATAGGGCAGTGTGCTCAGTTCTTTGACCGCCATGTCTAGCGGCAAGTCGCCGTTCTGCACCTTTTTCAGCAGGTCGGTCAGCCAGCGTTCGGAAGCCTGCTGCGGTTTTCTGGAAGCTTTCATGTTGAGATAAGTATAACGCAGGCTCTGCGCAGCGACAATATATCTATTTACAGCGAGAGTGAAACCGTAGTCTACTGGCAGCGGATATCCAGGAAACAAACAGCTCTGTGAACCGAGGGGTCTGCCAGTATGTGGGCGTATAATCCTGCTGAACTCTGGTAGGTGTCTATCAAATGTATCAGCCCGCTGAATTCCGCCAGGTCGGAAATCAGTTCCGGCAGGATATTAACCGAACTGCTGAAAAACCGCTCGTTAAACTTTGATTCGGGGTCGGAGGGGTAGACTGGCAGGTACATGATGCCCGACTCCACCAGGTCCTGGAAGAAATGTGTGCCATAGGAGACCTCCGGTATATGGCCGCGCTCCTCGCGCGCCATTTCTACGAGGACGGACGTATTATCGATGTCCGAGTAGCCCACATTGACGCCCAGTTTAATGTTGCTGCTGCCCCACCTGCCGGGGCCCATCATGATAACCCTGCCATCCGTGATAGCAGGGTGGCGGTTTATTTTGCCCACCATGCGCCCCAGTGATTTCTTGATATCGATCGAATCTATGCCGGCATATCTCTCCGGGTCGATATAAAGGATATACCTGATATTGTGCAGCGCGCCGCCGCTGATAAAACGGCTGGAGGTGAAGAGGATCCTGTCGTCGGGAATATGCTCGGGGAAGTCAACTTGCCCCGCCGTTCCGGGCAGTCTGAGCGAGCGGCATTGAAGAAGGTTGATTTTTACTTTGCCGTCCGTGTCTATGCGCGCTGTGAACTCGGTATCCACCGGCTGTGCGTAAGCCTGCTCCAGCCTGACCAGCATGGCATCCATTGTTTTGACAAAGTTTGACCTGTTGACGAAATTATTGAATGTGAGCACCAGGTCATTGCCCCTGCCGCGCGGGCACGCTCCGACCATTTCACGCGGATAGCCATCGTCTAACAGCGACGCGATTAAGTTGAGGTCAGGGTAATTGCAGTCAACCAGCAGGTCGGAGACCGGCACGGACATAAACTCATTAGAAGCAAGGTTAAGCACATCGACATTGTGCTGTGAATATTTAACTATTTTATTACCCGCCTCAGGCCTTAGCTGCGGATGGCTCACGGCAACGATCCTGGTGTAATCCCCACCCACCCGGTTGACAGCATGAGTGCCGAGGCCGAAAACGAGCCGGATCATACCCCTGTTAGGATCTATCCTGCTGGTCCAGGCGTACAGATTCCTGGAAAATGCCACACCCGCCAGCGGGGGGAAGAAATATTCTTTGTAAGGCATACCGGATACGCGCTGTACCAGGATGGCCATCTGCTCATCGTTCTCTCCCAGGCCTTGCTTGTGCCTGTAGGATAGCGCGTCCGGATTGATGGCGCTGGCATAAACCAGTTTGACAGCGTGTAAGAACGCGTTCATGCGCTCTTCCGGACTCCCCTGATTGGCGCAGAACTCGCTGCGGTATTTGCCGGCAAAAGCGTTGCCGAACCTGTCCTCAAGCAGGCTACTGGAGCGGACGATAATGGGCGCCTGGCCGAAGTAATCCAGCATGTCGCGGAATTGCTCCATGATCTCGGGCGGGAATTCCCCCTTGAGGAAGCGACGCTCCACCTCCTCGAATTCCTCATGCGTAATCTGTGAATCACGCGTGAGCTGCATGCGGAGCTGAAAAAGGTCGTTTTTAACCAGAAAGGTGAAGAAGACGTCCGAGCCTATATAGAAAGAGTCATGCGTTTCCAGTACCTGTGAGAAATCCAATCCGTCTTTACCTGTGAGCAGGATTCTCCGTGATAAGAGCATGCCTGCCGCTTTGCCGCCGATACGTCCCGTGCCCACGAGGCGGTTCCTGATACCGATCAGATCATCGATGGCAAAATATTCGTCGGCCAGCTTATTAAAAGAAGGATGATCGCCGATCATCATGCGTATCAGTTCGTGCTTGAGCGAAGCTATTTCAGGTGTATACGCTCCGGGCTCCCGTTCCAGGGTGCGGTACTGCTGTAGCCTGTCATAAACAACCTCCCACGGCGCCACGGAAGTGACGGAAGTGCTCAGCGGGTGATACACATCAATCAGTATCTGTGTAGTATCGCGGATGCGCGCTACGGCCGTATGTAGATGCTTGCCCCGGGCAAGGGCGAAATAGGCCACCGGCCCGAGCTCGAATATATAGGGGCAGGTGACCATGAAGAAGTTTGCCAGCAGTTCATCAGTGGCCCAGGTGGTTACCAGCGATGACAGATTGTCGAAGATCAACCTGGCATTCCTGTCGCATTTCTGGATAGTGTTGTGTACTTCACCGCTGAAGAAGTCGAACCCGGGAGCGGGGTCGATATTTACGATTTTAAGGCCGGGAAGATCAGGCAAAATAGGTGGGTGTGAAGCAAATCTGAAGTAGATGGTCTCCAGTTTTTGCGCAATGGCCCTGGCGGCAAATCTTTCTGCGAAAAAGGCATAGTCGGCCAGGCTATCGATCTGCCACACGATGTTATCACCGGGGAGTAAACCCTGTAGCAGGTTATCGAGATCGAGTATACCGCTGCTGATTTCCATGAGCTGATTATTAGATTAAGAACTACTTACGTTTACCCGAGTAAGTTATTTTACCCTGGTAGCTAAAATCCTCACTTCCCTGGCCTCTGTCATATGTCCCCGAGGCGCTGTAGGTGATGATAGCGCTAATCGAGTCCTGTGAGGTTAAGGTAATGTTGACCTTGTCCGTATAATCGGCGGATATGTTCTTGACACTTCCTATAAATGACAGCGCCATGGGAAGCTTTTCCATATTGCTGCTGCCGCCGCCGCTGAAAACACAGGATTTCTTATCGCTGCTTTCATCGGCTGTCACAGGCTTTATGTTGACGTTGATACCAAGGGAATTAAACCATGTAGATTTGCCGCCGTAATCAAGTTTCAATTGACCGCCGGAACTGCTCATTTTCCAGGTGGCAGTTTTGGGGATGACCTGGTCGATGACAAAGCCCGGAACTAAAGAAGGCGGCTGCGGCTCGATGCTTACTCTGGACATATTCCAGCTTCCGGTTAACGGTTCGGTGCTGCTGACACTACCGGTACTTGCAGAGCTGCCGGATGATTTTTTCAGAGCGGTACAGCCGGTCAGACAAACGGCCAATGTAGCTGTGATCATACAAAATGCCAGGATCAGCAAACGTCTCTTCATTCCAGGTTCCTCCTCTACGCCGTGAATACGCCGGTGGTGTTGTCCGGTATTATACCCGCAGTAACATGTTCCGCGCATCTTCCGATTAATTACTCCGCTTATTTAGTATCACGAGAAAGAATTAGGAGATTGATTTTGAATAGAAGTATAATACTATGATTATTTGTAAAGGAAGCCGAGTAACTATGGTAAAGGAAATTCTATCAAACTTATATTGCATTGAGCTGCCGCTGCCGAGGAACCCGCTGAAATCTATCAATGTCTATGTCATCAAGGGGCCTGACAGGAACCTGATTATAGACACCGGCATGAACAGGGAAGAATGCAAGGCAGTATTGTTTCCCGGCCTCAAAGAGCTGGGAATCGACCTCTTGAAGACGGATATTTTTGTGTCACACCTGCATTCCGACCATTTCGGCCTTGTAGGAGATCTTGCCACGGATGGAACCAGGCTCTATTTCAGCCAGCCGGAAGCATCTATAGTCATGGGAGAAAGACACTGGGCCGATCTGCTTGATTTCTACCTGGCCAACGGATTCCCCGATGAGGCGCTACAAAAGTCCGTAGCCAGTCATCCTGGATTCCTCTACAGCCCCAAACGCATTCCCGAGATCACGATCATCAAGGACAAACAGGTCATAGAGGTAGGGGATTTTAGGTTTGAATGCATCGAAACGCCGGGACACTCACCCGGTCATATGTGTCTTTATGAAGCTGACAAGAAGATATTTTTCTCAGGAGATCACATCCTGTTTGATATCACGCCGAATATATCATACTGGCCAGAATTAGAGGATGCGCTGGGGGCCTACCTGTCCAGCCTTGAAAAAGTGCAAACACTGGACGTCACGCTGGTGCTGCCGGGACACAGGAGCTCGTGGCATAACCACAGGGAACGCATCAAGACACTTAACGAGCATCACAGCAACAGGTTAAAAGAAGCTTTATCCGCGCTGGAAGACGGTGAAAAAACAGCCTATGATATAGCGCCTTACATTACATGGAAAATTGAATCTGCCAGCTGGGAGCAGTTCCCGGCCGCGCAGAAGTGGTTTGCCGTGGGTGAAACCATAGCACACCTGCATTACCTGGAAAATAAGCATAAAATAAAACGCCGGACTGCGAATGGAAGGATATTGTTTTCCAGGGCTTAACCAGGTGAGTTGCTTGCCCGATGATCGGCGATAGGCTATGATATCGAAATATTTTCAGGTAACCGTGAGGACTGATTAATCCATGAAATATAGAAGTTATGAATTTCCTCAACCGCATAGCAGGGCTGAGGAACTTTCTGCTGATTTACTTTATCGGCGGGATTGTCTCCGGCATCTTCGTATTATGGCTGTCTCCTGTAAATTCCATAACCATCGGTGCTTCGGGCGCTATATTTGCGCTGGGCGGCGCGCTGGCCATACTCACTCCCAGGGAAAAAGTTTTTATATTTCCTATCCCCGTTCCCATGCCCCTGTGGGTGGCGGTGATCATAGGTTTCCTGGTTCTAACAATGATGCCCAATGTATCGTGGCAGGGACACCTCGGCGGCCTCCTCCTTGGCCTGCTGGCAGGCCTGTACCTGCGCAGACGCCTCCGCCTGATCCTGTAAACTCTTTCCTGAAAACACAATTTTCGGAGTAAATAAGAAAATGGAAGCGTTAGTCTGGATATACATGATAAATGCCACTCTGCTTACCGTACACGAGATAGACTCGGCTTACTGGCACGAATGGAAGCTGTTTAAGCTGCCCGGCGGGATCGGTGGATTTTTACTGATACACTTGCCGCTGGTATTCCTGATACTGTTCGGGCTGGTGGAACTATGTCACTCCAGCCTGACCGGTCTGATAATATCCCTCTTCCTCAGTTTAAGCGGCTTTCTCGCCTTTTTGCTGCATATGACTTTTTTAGCCAGGGGCGGCAAAGAGTTTAGAGCTCCAATCTCAATTGTTATACTCATCACCATAATGGTTGTGTCGTTTTTACAGGCCGGTATAACGGTTTACTTGCTTTCAAGCAAATAGCATCAGGTCAGGCAGGAGAGAACTTCCATTCGGACTTGAATTGAATTCCTATTGCCATGCAGGAGTTAAAGTCCCATCCTGTGTCTGGCGGTAGGGCAACCATGCCAGCCCCACAAAACGCACCAGAATATCCTTTTTAGCCGGCCTGATTGATATTTGCTGAAGTTCTTCAATAGCCGGGTCGCTATTTGCAGCAAGCTGGTCTGTTTCCGCTTTAAACTCATTTTCGAGCTCCTGCAGCCTTTGCTCGTGAGACGCCACGGTATCCTTGGCCCGGTCTACATCTTCTTTCTCTTTCATAATACGGCCGGCGCTGCGCGCCGCCGTAGTGGCCCTCCCCACCGTACCGGTGCTAATGGCTTTCCTGCCCATAAAAGCCCCGAGCAGGGTAGCTCCCACGGAAATAACAGTCTGCATTTGCTGCTGTTTTTGCTGTTCCGCCTCGCGCTCCACGGCCTGCTGAGCTGTGCGTACCTGCTCTTCAAGGGAATTTATTTTGGTTTGATATTTCTGCCTCAGTTTGGCCATCATATCATCACGCTGCTCACGCACACTCTGGGCCAACCTTATTCTGAAGTCGCGTTCGGATTCCCCGGGCCTGGAGAACTGTTTGTACGTTGGACTTTTTAATAGCTCATACTTTCTGCTGCCGTAGAGCCAGGCGGCAAGCTCCCTGCTCCAGGTGTCATAGCTGCGCGCCTTGCCGGCAACTGACGCCAGCTGGCTAAACTGGGCTCCTTCGCGCGGCGTTCTCTCCAGGTCGGATATGCTGAAATCAGCATCTTTGGCGTTATCCCAATTCACGGGCACAACCTCTTCCGTGATATCAGTCAGTGCCGTAGTATCTTCCTGTGTATCAATCCCCGATTTAACATCGGTGAAACGCACCTGTGCCGAGCCCAAAACAACGGGCTTGTAAAGCAGAGCGCCGGCGCTCTGGCTGCCTCTCACAGGCACGAAATACTGCTGGACTTCCGGCGATAGAATCGGCCGGTCTGCTTTTTTCGACGAAACAGATGCTGACGGTGTTGCTTGCGTAGAGGTTGCCGGAGCCGCTGAAGATGCTGCTGCCTGCCTCGGCATTTGAGCTTTGATGGGGTCCATCAGCACTTTGATCTGGTTGCGTGTAAGCGGTCCCCTGAGGTAAGACATGGTCCAGCGGCTCTCAAGGACAACAGGAGCATCTTCATGCACGTTGTTCATCAGGAAAATGCGGCTTCCCAGGCCTGCCAGTGTCTGCTCCATGGCCTGACGGTCGAACTTTGCGCCCTGAGTCGCCGCTGCGCCTTCCAATCCTTCCAGTACCCGGGCTTTATCGCGCTCGGTCTGCAAACGCCCGAGGAGCCAGGTGCCGGTGTTGGAAAGTCCCTTGTAATCAAGGTCGACCGGGTTCTGTGTGGCGAGCAGGATACCCACACCGAACGCGCGGGCCTGCTTGAGGAGGGTCAGCAAGGGTTGTTTTGAAGGTGGATTGGCCACCGGCGGGAAATAACCGAAAATCTCATCCATATAAACCATTGCCCTCAGGCTGGTGGTTCCCGGCTGCTGGCGCATCCAGGCAAGTATCTGATTGAGCAGCAATGAGACAAAGAACATGCGCTCACTGTCATTTAAGTGCGCGATAGAGAAGATGGACATTCTGGGTTTGCCCGAAGGGCTGTAAAGGATCTGTCCGATATCCAGGGCCTCCCCCTCCAGCCAGGCATTGAATCCCGGAGCTGCCAGCAGGTTGTTAATCAGCATGGCCAGTTCGAAACGGTCTTTAGCCGGGTAGAAGGAATCCAGGTCGATGACGCCGATCCTGGTTACCGGTGGTGTCTGTATCTGCTGGATGAGCGCCGCAAGGTCAATGTCCTTGCCCTCTCTCCAGGCGCTATCAAGTATGGTTGAAATCAAGATATGTTCCTTGCTTTTTATAGGATCGGCATCTTTGCCGACAAGACCCAGCAGGCTGGTAACCGTGGACATTATCCTATCCCTGAGCAGTTCATTGTCTTCGGCCAGGGCTGCCGGCGGCGCAGCGAACGATTTTAGGATAGAAATAGGAATGCCAGCGTTGCTGCCGGGCGTGTAGATAACGAAGTCCGCCGCCTGCTTGAGCTTGGCGATGCGGTCGCCGCTCTGGCCCCATGATGCCAGGCCGTTTTTCCAGAGGTCGGCCTGTTTGGCAGCGAAATCCTGTGGTGAAAGCCCTTTCCTGCGGGCATCATCCTCATTGATCCAGGGCGCGAAATCCTCAGGCCGCAGCTGGGGGAAAGTCAATAACATATTGGGCAGGTCTCCCTTGGGATCGATGATGATGGCCGGGATGCCATCCATGGCGGCTTCTTCCAGGATGCCTATGCAGAGGCCGGTTTTGCCACTGCCCGTCATGCCCACACAGACACCGTGTGTAACAAGGTCCTTGGAATCGTAGAGGATCAGGCCTTCTTTAGGGCTTTTAGATGCCAGGTCATAATTCCTGCCAATGTAAAAAACACCGAGCTTCTCAAAATCTTCCATTTCCTTCACCCCCAGTATCTGATTATTACCGCTTACCTTTTGGTATATGCGGGATCTCCTCCGCTTCTTTATGTGCTTCGCTTTGTTTTTTTCGCACCAGTTCCAGGTACTCCATGGCAAATTCGCTGAACTTGATTACCCTGCCGTTTCTGACACGCGCTTCCGGATTATCGATATAGACGTTGAACATTTCATCCAGGTCGACATCGACACAGAGGTCAAGGACGACTTTTTTGCCCCATTCGAACCCCTCTCTGAAAGGATTCTTGTCATGGTATGCGGGTTGATGAATATCGGTGAAAAGTATTTTTACCTTTTTCATATCAAATAATATGAAGCAAATAATCGGTTATAAATACAAAAATGGTTAACTAATAATAAGATTTTACGCGTTAATTGTAAAAACGGTCATAGTTAGAGTTCATTTTCCGCAGTGGCTGATTAAACCAGCGGAATGGTGGTACCGGTTGACCGGGCGATGAGTTTACCATCCTGATTGTTCACCGCCATCTCGGAAATACAAACACGCTTGCCGCTTTTGATGACGCGGCATTCGGCGGTAAGCTCATCGTCGGCATTGGCCGCGGCAATAAAGTGGATGTTAAACTGCGTGGCCACATTGGGTGTAATCACCGAGTTGGTAGCGTAGGCAAAGGCTTGATCGGCCACACATGTAATGATCCCCCCGAACACCATACCGTTAAAATTAAGATATTGCGGCTTCATCTTCATGGAAACTTTGGCATACCCGGGGGAAATTTCCAGTAATTTGATATCCAAGAACGAAGCTACCGGTTCCGTAGCTGACAACTGTTTTAGCTTATTTATCTCCTCGGTCATATACAACTGCCTCCACAGATTGGAAAGACATTTAAATTATACTATAGTATTAAATATAATATATTGTGCAATGTGCGCAGGTAGCGGCAGGTTATATTTAAGGACGAGTGTGGGGATAAGCATTGATCTATGCATAATATCAAAGCGTATGCTATCATATAGCGCAATTCTGTTCACTGAGCCGATTGTAAACTGATCGAAAAAATGAATACTAAACGCCTGCAGATTCCCACTCTTATTTGCACGCTGGCAACCCTGTTTACCACTTTAATGCCGTCCGGTTTGGTGAATCCAACGCCTGTTGACGCACGGCCGGGCATCATGAAGTGGGACACCGTCAACACACCCAATGGAGATCCCCAGAGAAATGATGTGCTCAATCCTCTTTTCAGTGATAATTTTACCGGCAGCGAAGTGCGCGACCTGGCCGTCGGCGGTGACGGCGTTACCCTGCTGGCGGCAGTAACAGTTGATGGAAGATATGGGGGATTTGGTCCTCCCGGACCGCTTGGGGTACTTTTTAACTCAGGTAATGGGGGCATTTCATGGAGCACCTCGGCTTATCAGCAACTTCGCGGCGCCGGGTTGGGTGGTAGCCATGTTTATAACGTTGTTATTGCCCCTGATGATCCCAGGATGTGGGCGGTAACAGCAGGAACTACAGCAACCGGGCCCACTCAGCTCTGGGTCACCAGCGACGGCGGCGCCACCTGGGGTAATGCCGGGGTGCCGGGCTTGGCAGCAGGTGAAGCTATATGCGCGGTTGATATATCCGTCAGTTACGGTAACGGGCACGATTTGCTTGTTGCTACCAGGAGCGGCCTGGGCGCCGGACGGCTTTTTATTACCAAAGACGGTTCGTTCAGCAGCTGGTCTCAACAGGCACAGCCGTTACCGGTACCTATTGATTACTTCGCTGCCAAATTTTCACCTACTTATGCAGGGGATTCTTCGGTAGTAGTGGTTTATGCGGATGACAATCGAACCTGCTATAACGTCGGATTGCGTGATATAAATGCTAACTCCATCTTATCATGGGTGTTTACGGGAAACGGCATCGAAGTAAAATCAAGCTCCGCGGCAGGAAATGTATCTCCTTCTTTTGTAGATCTTGCCGGAGCGGATTTATCCCTGCCATCCGATTTTTCGGGCCAATCATCTAACCTTCGCCGCGCCTTCGTCAGCCTCTTTGCGTTTAACCCGGGAACTGCGGATAACCAGACCGGCATATTCCGCATCGATGATTCTGTCC
>JAPLHI010000161.1 GCA_026389695.1 Chloroflexota bacterium | reverse complement strand
AACAGGCCTGTAAACCGGGATTTCCCATTTCAATTCGCAACTAAGCGCCTATTATCTGTCATCGCACTTGACCGTGATAATATTCCTTTGCCACGTGACTGTCAATGATAAATCATTATCCATGTTGATGTTCTATGATTTTGTCACCCCTTAACTGTTCAGTGAAAATGTCACCTTATGAGAGAAGGGTAGTATTGCTACCACGTGACTCCGGATAATAGCCATCGTCCAGGATAACGTCCATCCTGTGTTCAAGTACAGGCTGCTTTTGCTCAATAGCGGTCACACGGTCGTTTATGTTAAAGAATATAAGCGACTGTATTGCTTTTGAAAGATAGAATACGTTTTATTATTCATCCGATACCCCCAGCATATTATAGCCAATAAAGTCCAGCAGTTTACAGGGGTTCAGTCCAGTCTCGGAGGGGTCATTGACAGTCATACGGTTGAGGCGTATTGTAATGACCAAGGGCAATAACGGATGAAATCGCTTAGTTGCGAATTAAGATGTGGAATCCCGGTTTACCGGTTTAGCCCACTATTGTTATACTTAATAGCGATGGAGGTGTTAGAAGGATGAAAGATACAGCAAAAACAATGCAGGTGGGAAGAAGGCAGAAGCTTGAGGTTGTTATATATACGCAGACCCTTAAAATAGTTGGAACTGTTCACACTATGCCTGACAGCAGGCTTGTAGATTTTATGAACTCCAGATTTTTGAACTTCAAAGAGGCGGACCTCTTCATTGTTGTGACCGATGCTACCGTCTATATACTGCCCCAAGAGAACCTGCTTCAATCTGCTGAGTTCTTGACCATTAACAAGAGAGCCATCATGCTGGTCTTACCAAAACCGCCCGATACTCCAATCATATCAGCCGAACAAAGTAAGGACACAGCTGTAACATAGCCGGCGATTGTAAGAAAAAAACTGCTTTATTATTCATATACCCACCCCCGGCACATTATAGCCAATATAGCCCCGCAGTTTAAGCCGTCTCTATAATCAACAAGACTTAATTTATGACATTAATATTTCAAAAGGGTGAATCTGTCACGGTTTGCTTGTTACGCCCTTCTCTAAGGCTGTTTCAAAGGCAGAAAAGGAGAAAATGATCAGTGTCCCTGGATATTTTGAGGAATTAGTGAGACGGGCTAATGAATGAGCGGTTGGCCCTGGGATATTCATTCACGCGGTGAATCATATAACCAACTGTATAAAGACCTGAAAAGTGTGATACGACCAGTTAGTTAAAAAGCGTAAGAGATGCACTTATTTTTCATTTTGCTATTTCATAGCTATTTTGATAGTCTTCTAGTGAAAGGAGGCGAGCGGTTACCGCCTTTTAGCCAGCTTGTTTTGGGATCATGAAGTCGCTAGTTCGAACTTATCCATTCTAGCTCTCCTGTCATCTCCACGAAGTAGCAGCAATTTAGCTATACTAAGAAAAATTTTCTCCTTGAGCCATGCTTAAAGAGAATCGGTTAATAAACCAAGGTTGGAGGATTACTTCATGAAGATATTGGGTATAGTTTGCAGTCCACGCAAAGGTGGTAATACAGAGATTCTGGTCAAAGAGGCGCTGGAAGCCGCCTGCAAGGCAGGTGGCGAAACCGAGCTGTTTCTAATCGCGGATAAGAATATCTCGTTCTGCAATGGCTGTGAGGCATGTGCCAAAACAGGTAAGTGCATCATCAAGGACGACATGCAAGGTCTCTACGAAAGGCTCGAAGCTGCCGACGGCATAATCTTCGGCACGCCGGTCTACTTCATAAGTGTTAGCGCCCAGGCTAAGGCAGTCATGGATAGGAGCTATGCCTTCCTGCGGGTCAGGAGACTCCAGGGCA
>JAPLHI010000009.1 GCA_026389695.1 Chloroflexota bacterium | reverse complement strand
TCATAGTCGATCCTCTCGGCGTCACGCGGCAAGACTATTTTATCGTCAGGCCCGATGATGGCGGAAGAGGGTTTGAGGAAGAGCAGTGGGAGCTCAGGGAGAGCCATTTTAAGCTCATCGGCGTGATGCCTGTAATTCACCCCCAGGCAGACAACCTTGGTGGCCTGGCAGGGCGGCAGCAGCTTTGCCTTATCAAGATCATAGGTTAAACCATCGGGCACAAAGGTGGCATAGCTTTTATCCGGCTTGGTGAAGGGGCCTCCGCGGTACCCATGGATAGCATTGCCTTCCAGTACACCGTAACGGGATTGATCCCTGTATTTAAACCTGACTATTTTCAAACCTGCTCAACTCCAGGAGATAGGTTTTCCATTCATTTTTTAGCGGCGGATAACTGGAACGCCTTGCGCTCAGCTTCCGACATGAGACACCCGGCGACGCAGGCTTTCTTGCAATTGCCGTCGCAGGGTTCGATGTGTACCGTAATATCGGCGCCTTCCAACTTTTCCTTGATCTCAGCTTCCATCTTCTCTGCTATGGCGTGGGAATCGGTGACCGTCATAGAGGGGTCTACAACGACATGAAGGTCGATAAATCTGGATGCGCCCGATTTCCTCAAGCGCACGCGATGGATTGAGCGGACCTTGGGGTACCAGCTTTGAAAATAACCGGATAGCCATGCTACTTCGTGTAAAGGGGGTCGGGTGTCGATGAGGTCCTTGATGGCGTCAATGCTGAGGTGCAGCGCGGCGCGCAAGATCAGCAGCGCTACCATAATGGCCGCCACCGGATCAAGCCAGTTCAGGTTGCTGCCCGGCCAGATAATATGGCCTGCCCATATCAAGGCCAATCCGGCTACTACCCCGGCTGAGGTATATACATCGGTGCGCAGGTGCCAGGCGTCGGCAATAAGTGCGGGGGAATCCGTCTTTTTGCCTACTGTGAAGAGGAGCTGCGATATGGTGATATTGGCGACCACGGAAAAGGCCATCACAACGATGCCCCAGCCCACGGTTTCCAGCGGCTGCGGGTTGATCAGTTTACGGATGGCTTCTATAACAATCCAGATGGCTGCGACAAAGATCAACAGCGCTTCGGCCAGGGCAGAGATATCTTCCACCTTGGCATGCCCGAAGGGATGTTCGGCGTCCGGCCGCTTTCCCGATATGCGTACTGCGATGAGTGCAATCAAGGAGGCAATCAGGTCCATAGAGGAGTGGGCCGCTTCAGATAGTACGGATATGGAGCCGATGGCAAAGCCGGTGATCAGCTTGAGTATAACCAGGACGGTATTGGAAATGACCGATAGCAGCGCTACCAGAACCTTTTGTTTTTGTTTATCCATTTTTAATTAATAAAACCCCGCAGGACACTCAGTCCCACGGAGCTTTACCGCTGCTGTTTGCCCGACTGCGCCCCTTCTGAATACGGGGCCGCCTGATCTAAGTGCTTAAATTATAAGGATTGTAACGTATTTGCGTCAATTCGAAAATATGGCGGGTGGGGTTGGTGCCCCTGATGATTTTGCCAGGATGATTCCATAATGACAGCATGAATTGGTATAATGCGTAGTAACTTACGGTAGATATGTAACTGTGCTATGACAATCACTGCAGAGAGTCTGGGAAAACTCAAGTATTTTGCGGGGCTGGAACCGCAACAACTGTCCAATCTGCCCCAGCTTTTTAAAGAGAAGGCATTCGTCAAGGGGCAGACCATAGTTGCCGAGGCCGATATCAACGAAAATGTGCACTTTGTGAGCTCGGGTGTGGTCAAAGTATTTAAAACTTCTTCCGAAGGCAAGGAGCAGATTATTAAGCTTATCAGGCCGGGAGAATCTTTCAACGATATTCCCGTTTTCAACCCCGGTCCCAGTCCCTATAGCGCCCAGGCGCTGGGCAACACCCTGATTTACTGGATCGATAAGAAGGATTTGCTGGGACTGATGAGAAATAACTGGGCTGTGACCGTGAACGCGCTTTCCGCTGTGGCTGATCAATCGCGCCTGCTGCTGCAGTTAGTCGAAGACCTTTCATTTAAGAATGTTACGGGAAGGGTCGCCAAGATATTGCTGCAGCATTCAACGCCGGGGCCGGAGGGCACGCCCAGGCTGACGCAATACGAGATGGCGGCCATGGCAGGGACGGCAAGGGAAGTGGTGGGGCGCTCGCTTAAAGCACTGGAAGACAGCGGAGCTATCAAACTTGAAGGGCACAGGATGATAATATCTAACAAAGAGTACCTGAAACAGCTTGCCGGTTTAAATTAATGTGATTTTGGTTACTGAAGAAATAGTTGCACAGGATTTAAAATAGTGGTAATTGTTTATGTGGAGGCGCATTAGTTGACCATAAAGCCGATCTTTGATCAGGAAAAGTGCGATGGCTGTGGTTTGTGCGTTACAGTTTGCAGATGCGGAGCTCTGGAAATGCAGAACAATATCGTTAATATAATTGAAGTGGCTCATTGCGGCTGGTGTATGGACTGCGAACTTGTTTGCTCCACCGGCGCCCTGCAGTGTCCCTTTGAAATAGTAACCCTCGATACTTAAGCCGGCATCAAATTTCTCGGTTAATTTTCAATCCCTATCATTCGTTTCCCAATTTTTTCTATTTTAAATGCAACCCTTTTACCCGTTTATTCGTTAGTAATAATGCGACAAAAGTCGCTTACATGGTTTATATATTCAAGTAGTATAGGTGAACTTAAGGGAAAGCTGGTTGCAATAATGATTGGCTGACCAATTAAGCAACCCGGCCTGAATATCAGGGCAGCAAGAGAGGCAGATAAAATGGCAAAGGTCATTACAAAGATAAAAGAGATCGACGAAGTAGAGATCGGTGAAGGATTGAACGAGCTTGATACAGATGTCAAGCATTTTGAAGGCGCGGTATTTAAAGCTGAGTCTGATGACGAAGTTTACCCGGTTGACAAGAGAACGCGCGACATTGCCGACGATTCCGTAAGCCTGTATATAGCTGAATGCAGCAGGACCCCGCTCCTCACGTCCGCTGAGGAAAAAACGCTCAGCGGCAGGATAGAACTTTCCACTTATCTATCACAAATTGAACAACAGTTAAAAGCCAGGAATGGCAAAACCTCCCCGGAGATTGAGATCGTCAAAGCTCTGATTCACAGGCTGGCCGGATATACCCGGGTGATGGGGAAAATATTCAAGCGCTATCATGAACCTCATCAGCAGAAACTGTCCGAAATGGTGCTCAACGAAAAACTCAGAGGGCACATCGATCTGGTTCTGGATGAAGAGCTGGTACATTACCTGTCCAGAAGTGAGCATATCAGCCAGGAAGAGGCCGTTAGCAGGCTGACCGAGATATCCATCATTACCCGGTTGATACCATGGCGGATTATGGATAAGTTCAGCCTGGCAACGGATGTAACCGAGCTGAAGAACTTTGTGGGCTGTGTGGAATTTAATAAATTCCTGGAATCTAACAAAGAACAAATTGCCCGGCACTGGGAGCAGATCAGGAAACTGGGAAAAGACGCTTCCGAGCACATGATCAAGGCTAACCTGCGCCTCGTGCTGAGCATGGCTAAAAAATACCGCTCGCGCGGCATGCCCCTGTCCGATCTGATCCAGGAAGGCAATATCGGTCTGATGCGGGCGGTGGAAAAATTCGATTACCGGCGCGGCTTCAAATTCAGCACTTATGCCACGTGGTGGATACGGCAGGCGATTAACCGGGTTATCTCCGATCAATCCAGAACCATCAGGTTGCCGGTTCACACTGTGGAGACGATTACCAAGCTGAACAACGCACGGCAGAAGCTACTGCAAAAGCTGGGCCGGAAGCCTACCAGTGATGAAATTGCCGCTGAGATGGGAGTAGAGACGGAAAAGATAGACTGGCTGTTCAGCATCCTCTATGCCGAGCCTGTTTCCCTGGATATCCCCATCGGCGAGGACGACAGCCAGTTGAGCGACTTCATTGAAGATCAAGTTACTCCTGCACCTGAAGAGGAGGCTGCCCATAGTATGCTGAGGCAACATTTTAAGGAACTGTTGGCTTCGCTGACTGACCGGGAAAGAAGAATCATCGAATTGCGCTACGGTCTGGATAATGAGCATGGCCTTACGCTCAAAGAAGTGGGGAATGAGTTCGGTTTGACCCGGGAAAGAATCAGGCAAATTGAAAAAGAGGCGCTGGCGAAACTCAGGCATCCCAGTAAGAGCAGAATGTTGATAGATTACCTACCCTGATTAGTCTCATCAATGTTACATAATGTAAAACTCGCAGCAATAACCCGGCTGCGAGTTTTTATTTTGCCCTAAATTAGTTAGGATATAGAGAGGGAGATAGATAAAAAAAGGTTTGCCGTTGAAGAACAGGCACTCGATCTTATGAGCACCCAGGCGCCCATGGCCAGTGATCTAAGGATTCTGCTGGCAACGCTCTCTATTGTCACAGAACTGGAAAGGATGGCGGACCACGCCGCCGGCAACGCGAAAGTAGCCATAATGATAGGCGATGAATCTCCCTTGAAACCCCTCATCGACCTTCCCCGTATGAATGAGATTGTTATCGATATGTTACACCAGAGCCTTGATGCTTTTATCCATCACGACGCTGAAGCGGCCCGTAAGATCGTTTCACGGGATGATGAAATCGATCACCTTTATGACCAGGTCTTCCGTGAATTACTTATATTTATGATGGAGGATCCGCGCACTATTACCCGCGCTGAAAGGTTAACCAGATCGGAAGAGCACACGTCTAGGGAAAGAGTGT
>JAPLHI010000098.1 GCA_026389695.1 Chloroflexota bacterium | reverse complement strand
ATGCATAAGCTTTCAAAGGGATTCTATCTTGGTTCGATAATAGGTAGCTGGGTCATGACCGGGTTACTGCTGGCCATCGGTATTGTAATTCTCATTGCGGCAGGCGTTAAGGCAGAGGACATTCAAAACGCTGACTGGGGCCTGATCGGGGGAGGGATCATTTTTATATTGATGGCTATGGTGGTGGGGATTTACGGGACTATTATCGGGTGTATATTGCTGTACAAGGCATGGAAGGCAATACAGGACGGACAGCCCAGGACCACGCCAGGGAAGGCAGTAGGTTTCTTGTTCATGCCCTTCTTTAACCTTTACTGGATTTTCATGGCTTACTGGGGGTTTGCTCAAGATTACAATAAATACCTGAATGTGAAAAACCTAACCGTGCCGAAGCTGTCGGAAGGGCTGTTTTTATCTTATCCGATATTGATGCTCTGCTCGGGAATCCCCTATCTCAATTCACTGGCAGGACTTGCGCAATTTGCGGTTGGGATCATGGTATACAACTTTATGATCGACGCGGTCAACAATTTGTTGGGCGCAAGCGGGCAGGCTGCACCGGCCGCTGCATAAGATTCCGGGAACCATATCCGGCACAGGCTTCATCAGCAGTTGTACCTTCAGAGGATGAGCAAGGTGCGTCTGGTCGAAAATCAAAAGTCAACACTGTTGACATATCAAGTCTAATACCTTATTATATTACAGGTTGTTCGAATTACAGTTCTGTAAAGTCAACAAAGTAGACTAAAGGTATTAAATGCCCAGGAAAAGCTCGGAGAAAACGAGGGAGCGGATTATCAGGGCTGCCGCTCAGGTATTTTACAACGTGAACTACCATGAGGCAGGCCTGCGGGATATAGCCAAACTCTCGGGGATTTCGCCCCGTTGTATATACAAGTATTTCCCCAACAAGGAGCAGCTGCTTGTTGCCATGAACAACGAAGGGCTCAAGCTGATGAAGATGGAGATGGAACAGCATCTAACAGGAGTGGAGGGGGCGCTGAACAAGCTGAGGAAAATGACTTATTTCTACCTGGATTATTTCAAAAGGAATCCGAGAATTGCGTGGCAGGTATACATAAGCACCAACCTGAGCATGTGGCGCAGCTCGGATGAGGCATGGAGAAACCTGGGTACCACTCAGGCCGTATTAGGCAAAATTTTGCAGGAAGGGCAGGCATGCGGAGAATTCAGGCAAGATATAGATTCAAACGCAGTCAGGTTGCTCTATTTTGGAGGGATCAGGTTTGCCATTCAAAGCTGGCTGGCATCGGAGCAGGACTGGGACCTGATGTCCGTGGCTGAGGGGCTGACAACTACAGTTTATGAAGCAATTAAGAAGCAGGCGGACAGCACATTGCAGGCGGCATGCCCGCTGTTACGGAACCAGGCGAAGAATATTATAGAAATAGTATAAAAAACCATTCGCAGTTTCACAGCGATAAAATTAGCAGGAGGTCATTATTATGAAAATAGCAGTTCTCAACGGCAGCCCCAAAGGTGAGATCAGCGTTACCGTGCAGTATATCAAGTTCATACAGAAGAAATTCCCCCAGCACGAACTGAAACTGCTAAATATCTCTCATGAGATCCAGGAACTTGAGAAGGACGACAAAGCCTTTCAAGATGTTATCGCTGAAGTGGAAAAGTCTGACGGAGTTATCTGGGCTTTCCCTCTGTATGTCTTTCTGGTAGCTTCGCAATACAAGCGGTTCATTGAGATGATATGGGAGAAGAAGGTGGCGGATGCCTTCAAGGGAAAATACACCTGCGTAATATCGACGTCAATCCACTTTTTTGATAACACGGCACATAATTACATGCGCGGCATCTGCGACGACCTGGACATGAAATTCACCGAATCCTTCTCCGCCGATATGGATGATATTTTCAATGATGAAAAGAGGAGGATATTACTCAAGTGGGCTGCCGACTTTTTTACTGCTATTGAGAAACAGTCGCCGACCAGTAAAGCTTATGCTCCGGTTGTTCCGGGCAAATTCAGCTATAAGCCGGGCAGCGTTAAAAGTAAGATTGATAGCCAGGGGCAGAGGATCAAAATACTGGCGGATATCACCGATAGTAATTCCAATATAGCCAAGATGGTCAATAGATTTAAGGATTCTGTAAAAGAAGGCGTACAGATATTTAATGTTCGTGACGTTAATATGAAGGGAGGCTGCCTGGGTTGCATGCAGTGCGCTTTCGATAATATCTGCTTTTATAAAGACAAAGATGATTTCATGGAATTCTTTAATACGGAAATGCGGGATGCGGATGTGACCATTTTTGCCAGCGAGATTAAAGATCGGTTCATAACTTCCAGGATAAAAATGTTCTGGGACAGGCGCTTTTTCAACGGGCACATCCCGCTCAACATAAACAAGCAGATCGGGTTCATCATTTCGGGACCCTTGGGACAATTGGCCAACCTCCAGGAAATATTGCAAGGTCTGGCCGAAATGTCCGATGCCAATTTTACCGGTGTGGTCACTGACGAGTGCGGAGATTCCGCGCAGCTTGACGCGCTGATCGACGATTTTGCCGCTAAATGCGTGGACTATTCAACGCAGAAATACGTTCGGCCTCGGACCTTCCTCGGTGTGGGGGGGCACAAGATATTCCGCGACCAGATCTGGGCAAGGTTGCGCTTTCCCTTCCAGGCGGATTATAAGTTCTACGCAGAGCATGGCATGTTCGACTTCCCGCAGGATGATAAGAGATACGTGGAATTCAGCCAGCAGATGACGAATATGATCCAGGATCCGAAAATGCGGGATGTTGTGCGCAAGATGATCAAGACAGAGATGCTGAAGGGCTATCAGAAGGTGGTTGAAACCAAATAGTGTTCAGCATGAATGGTCAATAAACAGAGCTGTATTGCCGGTAAATAATAGCTGAACACAAATCCTGTCCAGGTAATTCTAAATTCTGAGAAAGTGAGAAGCATCCATTTAGGCTTCTGTTTGTGATTTAAGTCAAAATGAAGTAGCTCCGCAAAGCAGTTTTATAGAA